>CAZIZD010000212.1:0-7885 GCA_964543615.1 uncultured Alcaligenaceae bacterium
CGACGCGCTGTTCTCCGACACGCCGCTCGGCCGCAAGATCGTCGCGTTCATCCTGTGGCGTCCGGACGGCCGCGTCCTGTACAGCAACGAGACCGAGCTCGTGGGGCGCACGTTTCCGGTCGGGCCGGGACTGCGGGAGGCGCTGTCGGGGCGCATTCACGCCAAGGTGATCGACCGCGGCACGCAGAAGCACCTGTATGCGGCCGCCGACTGGCCGGCGCGGCTCATCGAGACGTATGCGCCGATCCACGACGGTCCGCTCGGCAAGGTGGCCGGTGCCGCGGAGTTCTACCTCGACACGAAGGAGCTGGACGAGGCGATGCGCGACGCGCGGACGCGCACCTGGGGCGTCGTCGCGGCGACCACCCTCGTCATGTACCTGCTGCTGTTCGGGCTCGTGCGCCGGGGGAGCGAGACCATCGTCCTCCAGCGGGAGGAACTGCGCGCGCGGGTGGACGAGCTCGACGCGCTGGCGCGCAGCAACGCCGATCTCGCGGCGAAGCTCACGCGTGCGGCCGCGCGCACGACGGCGTCCAACGAGGCGTTCCTGCGCAGGATTGCCGCCGACATCCACGATGGTCCCGCGCAGGACTTCGGCTTCGCGCAGATGCGTGTCGAGTCCCT
This sequence comes from uncultured Alcaligenaceae bacterium, assembly GCA_964543615.1. Classification (GTDB taxonomy): domain Bacteria; phylum Pseudomonadota; class Gammaproteobacteria; order Burkholderiales; family Casimicrobiaceae; genus VBCG01. The sequence continues at coordinate 625 of CAZIZD010000212.1, forward strand.
CGCCCGTGCGTCGGCAAGCGATGCCGGCGGGAACGCGGCGCGCGCGGATCTCGACGCCGTGCGGTCGGCGCTCGAGATCGGCATGACGGACCTGCGCGCGATCTGCGCGGGCCTCCAGCTTCCGGATCTCGAGGCGCTGTCGGCAAGCGAAGTGGTGGCGCGCGTGGTGCGCGACTACGAGCGCAAGACGAACGCGGCGGCGAACGTGGAGCAGGCGGGCGACCCGGGCGAAGTCGGACTGCCGATCCGCATCACGCTCTTTCGCGTGCTGCAGGAGATGCTGGCCAACGCGTACCGGCACGCCGGAGGCGTGGCGCGCGTCGCGGTGCGCCACGGCCCGGAAGAGATCCTGGTCGAGGTGACCGATCGCGGTCCCGGCCTGGACGAGTCGGCGATCGCATCGCGCAGGCACGGCGGGCTTGCGGGCATGCGCGAGCGGGTGCACGCGCTGGGAGGCACGTTCGAGGTGGCACCTGCGCCCGGCCGCGGAACGCTGGTGCGGGCGCGTCTGCCATCCCAGGTGACGGGAGACAGCGTTGACTGATGCGATCGGCGTGCTCGTGGTCGACGACCATCCTCTGTTCCGTGCGGGTGTCGTGCACGCGCTCTCGGCAGAGGACGGCATCACCGTCGTCGGTGAAGCAGACTCGGGCGAGGAAGCGCTCCGGCTCGCCCGCGAGCGCCTGCCCGATGTCGTTCTCCTCGACATCAGCATGCCGGGATGGGACGGGCTCGTGACCGCGCAGCGCATCGCCACGGCCTGTCCCGCGTCGGCGATCGTCGTGCTCACGGCCTCGGAGAACCAGGATCGGCTTCTGGGCGCCTTCAAGGCAGGGGCGCGCGGCTACGTGCTGAAGGGTGTGGGTGTGCAGGAGCTCGCGCGAGTGATCCGCGGGGCGGTTTCCGGAGAAGTCTATGTCTCGCCCACGCTCGCCGCGGAGATGCTCGTCCAGCTCACGCGCGGACACGCGCCCGACCCCCTGCAGGAGCTCACGGAGCGCGAGCGCACCATCCTCGCGGAGATCGGAAAGGGTCGCACCAACCGCGAGATCGGCGATCACCTCGGACTGACGGAGAAGACCATCAAGCACTACGTGACCAACATCCTCGAGAAGCTGCAGGTGCGAAGTCGCGTCGAAGCGGCGCTTCTCGCGGCGCGGCACATGGGGGAGGCAAAGTGAAGCTCGACGATCTTCGTTGTGACTTGCCGGGTCCGGCTGCCGCGTTGCGTCCCTGCGACGGCGCCTCGCCCGCCGAGACGGAGCTGTATGTGCGGTACCTGCGCGCGCTCGCGTTGCTCGGGGAATGCGCGCCATCCATCGACGAGCCCGACTATGCGGACCTGGTCGGGATCCTCATGAGGGATGCGGAGGCGCACTACCCGGTCAGGGTTTGCCGGAATGGCGGGCGCTGGGAGATCGCGCCGAGGTAGGCCCGTGCTCGGAGGGCATCCCCGCTAACTGCGATGCTCCCCAACGCGCACGATCTTCATCGTGTTGGTGCCGCCGGACTTGCCCATCGGCTCGCCGATCGTCAGCACCACGAGGTCGCCGTCGCGCACCTGGCCCCTGGCGACCAAGAGCGCCTCCGCGGCGAGCAGGACCGCGTCGCGGTCGCCCGACTGCTCGAGGAACAGCGGCTGCACGTTGCGATAGAGCGCCATCTTGCGCTGCGACTCGACGCGCGGCGTCAACGCGAATATGGGGCAGCCGCAGTTGTGGCGCGACATCCACAGCGCCGTCGAGCCTGAATCGGTGAGCGCCGCGATCGCCTTCACCTTGAGGTGATAAGCGGTGAACAGCGCTCCCATCGCGATCGACTGGTCTACGCGGGTGAAGGTGCGGTTGAGGAAGTCGCGGTCGAGCTCGACGGTGTCGGACTTCTCGGCCTCCTCGCAGATCTGCGCCATGTTCTCGACGACTTCGACGGGGTATTTGCCGGCCGCGGTCTCCGCCGAGAGCATCACGGCGTCGGTGCCGTCGAGCACGGCGTTGGCCACGTCCGACACTTCGGCGCGCGTGGGCACCGGCGCGTGGATCATCGACTCCATCATCTGCGTGGCCGTGATGGTGAGCTTGTTGCGCTCGCGCGCGAGCTTGATCATGCGCTTCTGCAGCCCCGGCACCGCGGCGTTGCCGACCTCGACCGCGAGGTCGCCGCGCGCGACCATGATGCCGTCCGAGGCGTCGATGATCTCGTCCAGCGCCGTGATGGCCTCGGCCCGCTCGATCTTGGCGATCAGCAAGCCCCGTCCGCCCGCGGCGCGCAGGAGCTGGCGCGCCATGTACATGTCTTCCTTGTTCTTCGGGAACGAGACCGCGAGGTAGTCGGCTTCGAGCTGCGCTGCGGTCTTGACGTCCTCCATGTCCTTCGCGGCGAGCGCCGGCGCCGTGAGGCCGCCGCCCATGCGGTTGATGCCCTTGTTGTTGGAGAGCGTTCCGCCCATCACCACCCGCGTGTGGATGCGCGGTCCGTTCACGGCCTCGACGTGCAGCCGGATGAGCCCGTCGTCGAGCAGCAGCACCGCGCCCGGAGAGACGTCGCGCGGAAGCTCCTTGTAATCGAGACCGGCGCGCTTGTCGTCGCCGAGCTCGCACTCGGCGTCGAGGATGAAGTCCTGACCGGGCTCGAGCTGCACGCGGCCGTTGGCGAACTTGCCGACGCGGATCTTGGGACCCTGCAGGTCCGCCATGAGGGCGACCTCGCGGCCGATCTTCTGCGCGCATTCGCGCACGAGGTTCGCCCGTGCGATGTGGTCGGCGGCGGTGCCGTGCGAGAAATTGAGCCGCACGACGTCCACGCCGGCGGCGAGCATTCGTGACATGACTTCGGGCGAGCTGCACGCAGGCCCGAGCGTGGCGACGATCTTGGTGTTGCGTGACACGATGTGAAAGCCTCTGGCGTCAGTATGGCCGGGGAATGTTACGGCAAATCGCCGGAGCCCGCGCAAGGCCACATCGCCGCGCGGACTTGCGCGCGTCCAATGAGGACCGCGATTGACGATGCGCCGCGCCGCTCGTTGCGCGGGATCGAACCCGCCGCGATGCAACGCGGCGAGCCTCTATCCCGCGGCCCGCGCTTCGAGTGCCGCCACCGCGGGCAGCGTCTTACCCTCGAGAAACTCGAGGAACGCGCCGCCCCCCGTCGAGATGTAGCCGATGCGATCGCCGACGCCGTACTTGGCGATGGCCGCGAGCGTGTCGCCCCCGCCCGCGATCGAAAAGGCCTTGCTGCCGGCGACCGCGTTGGCGACTTCCTTCGTGCCGTTGGCGAACGAGTCGAACTCGAACACGCCCACGGGACCGTTCCAGACGATGGTCCCGGCGCGCGCGAGCACCATCTTCAGCACGGAGATCGACGTCGGCCCGATGTCGAGGATGAGGTCGTCGGGCTCGACGTTCTCCACCGCCTTCAGCGTGGCCTTCGCGGTCTCCTTGAACTCCTTCGCGGTCACGACGTCGACCGGGATGGGCACCTTGCCCGGATACTGGTCGAGGATGGCCTTCGCCTCGTCGACGAGCTCCGGCTCGGCGAGCGAGCTGCCGATGTTGCCGCCGGCAGCGAGGATGAACGTGTTGGCAATGCCGCCGCCGACCACCAGCGCATCGACCTTGGCCGCGAGCGCGCGCAGGATCGTGAGCTTGGTCGAGACCTTGGAGCCCGCCACGATCGCGACCAGCGGACGCGCCGGTGCGGCGAGCGCGCGGCCGAGCGCGTCGAGCTCCGCGGCCATCAGCGGGCCCGCGCACGCCACCTTGGCGTGGCGCGCGATGCCATGGGTGGTGGCCTCCGCGCGATGCGCCGTGCCGAACGCGTCGTTGACGTAGACGTCGAAGAGCTTGGCCATCTTCTGCGCGAGCTCGTCGCTGTCCTTCTTCTCGCCCTTGTTCATGCGGCAGTTCTCGAGCATCACCACCTGGCCGGGGGCGAGCGCGTCGAGCCATGCGCCGCCGTCCACCCAGTCGCGCTGGAGTGCGACCGGCTTGCCCAGGAGCTCCGACATGCGCGCGGCGATCGGAGCGAGCGAATCCTCGCTCTTCCACTCACCCTCGGTCGGACGGCCGAGATGGGACGTGACCATCACGGCCGCGCCGCGATCGAGCGCGTCGCGGATCGCCGGCACCGAGGCGCGGATGCGCGTGTCGTCGGTGATCTTGCCCGCGTCGTCCTGCGGCACGTTCAAGTCGGCGCGGATGAAGACGCGCTTGCCGCGCACGTCGACGTCGGAGAGACGCTTCACGTTCATGACGGCCGCCTCCCTATTTCGCGATGACGCGCGCCATCTCCAGCACCTTGCACGAGTAACCCCATTCGTTGTCGTACCAGGCGACGACCTTGACGAACGTATCGTCGAGCGCGATGCCGGCGTCGGCGTCGAACACCGACGTGCGCGACTCGCCGCGGAAGTCGGTGGCCACGACCTTATCCTCGGTGTAGCCCAGCACGCCCTTCATCGGGCCTTCGGAGGCGGCCTTCATCGCGGCGCAGATCTCCTCGTACTTGGCGGGCTTGGCGAGCTCCACCGTGAGGTCGACCACCGAGACGTCCGACGTCGGAATGCGGAACGACATGCCGGTCAGCTTCTTGTTGAGCTCGGGGATCACCTTGCCCACGGCCTTCGCCGCACCGGTGGACGACGGAATGATGTTCTCGAGGATGCCGCGGCCGCCGCGCCAGTCCTTGTTGGAAGGACCATCGACCGTCTTTTGCGTCGCGGTGGCCGCGTGCACCGTCGTCATGAGGCCGCGCTTGATGCCCCACGTGTCGTTGAGCACCTTGGCGACCGGCGCCAGGCAGTTGGTGGTGCACGACGCGTTGCTGACGATCTTCTCGCCGGCGTACTTCGTGTGATTGACGCCGAACACGAACATCGGCGTGTCGTCCTTCGACGGCGCGGACATGATGACCTTCTTCGCTCCCGCCGCGAGGTGCTTCTCCGCCGTCTCCTTGGTGAGGAACAGGCCCGTGGATTCGACGACGACGTCGACGCCGAGCTCGCCCCACTTCAACTCGGCGGGATCCTTGAGCGCGGTGAGGCGGATGCGCTTGCCGTTGACGATGAGCGTGTTGCCCTCGACGGCGATGGTGCCCTTGAAGCGGCCGTGCACAGAGTCGTACTGCAGCATGTACGCGAGGTAGTCGGGCTCGAGCAGGTCGTTGATGCCCACAACCTCGACGTCCGGAAAGTCCTTCACCGCCGCACGGAACACCATCCGTCCGATGCGCCCGAAGCCGTTGATGCCAACCTTGATCGTCATGTGATCTCCGCTTTCGATGTCAATGCAGAACCGTTGCCGCCCCGCCCGCCGCGACGAGCGCGGACAGGTCCCGATAACCGTAGCCGGCCTCGACGAGGTCCATGCCGTCCCACGTGAAAGGCTGCTCGACCACGAGCTCGCCGCCCAGCTTTTCGTAGAACGCGCGCGCCGGCTTGTTGGCCGCGATGACCCACGCGATCATCGCGGTAGCACCGTGCGAACGCTGCGTCCCTGCCACCGCCGCCATCAGACGCCGCCCGATCCCCGCCCGCTGGGAGTCGCGCAAGAGATAGATGCCGGTGAGCTCGCAGTCGAAGCCGAACTTCGCTTCGGGCTTCATGACGCCGGACGCGAATCCGACCACGCCCGCATCGTCCTCCGCCACGAACGTCGACGTGGTGTTGGGCGGCGCGCCGAGCACGCGGGCCCAGAGCGACTCGCTGTCCTCGACCTTCATGGCGTCGAGATACGCGTCGGGGATCATGCCGCGATAGGTCGCGCGCCAGGCGTTGACGCGCACCGTCGCGATTGCGGGCGCGTCGGCGAGGATGGCGGGCCGGATGCGCGCGTCCCTCATCGGATTTGCTCCGCGGCGCTCACGCCGCGATCACACCCTTGACGGCCGCGGCCACGTGATCGACCGTGAAACCGAAATGCTTGAACAGGATCGGTGCAGGCGCCGATTCGCCGAACGAGTCGATGCCCACGACCGCGCCGCGAGGATCGTCCTCGGCGCCCACGAAGCGGCGCCAGAATCCCGTGATGCCGGCCTCGACGGCGACGCGCGGGACGCCGGCCGGCAGCACTGACGCCCGATAGGCGGCGTCCTGGCGCTCGAACGCGCTGGTGCAGGGCATCGACACGACGCGCACCGCGATGCCTTCCCTGGCGAGCGCGTCGCGCGCGCCGAGCGCGAGCGACACTTCGGATCCGGTGGCGATGACGACTGCGCGCTTGCCGATCGCTGCGGCGTCGAAATCGGCGAGTACATAACCGCCGCGGGCGATGGCGTGCATCACCAGATTCGACCGTGCAACGAAGGGGCAGTTCTGGCGCGTGAAGACGAGGCACGTGGGACCGTGCCGGCGCTCGAGGGCCGCGGCCCACGCGACGGCGGTCTCGACCGTGTCGCACGGGCGCCAGACGTCCATGCCGGGGATGAGGCGAAGGCTCGACGTGTGCTCCACCGACTGGTGCGTGGGGCCGTCCTCGCCGAGTCCGATCGAGTCGTGCGTGTACACGAAGATCGAGCGCAGCTTCATGAGCGACGCCATGCGCAGCGCGTTGCGCGCGTAATCGGAGAACGTGAGGAACGTGCCGACGTACGGAATGAAGCCACCGTGGAGGGCGAGGCCGTTGGCGATGGCGCTCATCCCGAACTCGCGCACGCCGTAGTTGACGTAGTTGCCGGGCGTGCTCGCCGCGACAGCCTTGCTGCCGGACCAGTTGGTGAACACCGAGCCCGTGAGGTCGGCCGATCCGCCGATCATCTCCGGCAATGCCCTGGCATACGCCTCGATGGCCTGCTGCGAGGCCTTGCGCGTGGCGACCGTCTCGCCCTTGGCGGCCTGCGCCGCGACGAACTGCGATGCGGCGCCTGCAAACGTCGCCGGCAGCTCGCCCGCGACGCGGCGGAGGAACTCGGCCGCGCGCTCCGGATGCGCGGCGCGATACGCCGCGAACTTCTCGTTCCACGCCGACTCGAGCAAGCCCCCGCACTCGCGCGCGCTCCAGCGCTCGTAGATGGCCTTCGGAATCTCGAACGGAGGATGCGTCCAGCCGATCGCCGCGCGCGTGGCGGCTACTTCCTTGTCGCCCAAGGCCGCGCCGTGCACGTGCTCGGTGCCGGCCTTGTTGGGCGCGCCTTTGCCGATGACGGTCTTGCAGCAGATGAGCGAAGGCTTGTCGGTCACCGCGTGCGCGGCCTTGATCGCCGCGTCGATCGCGTCCACGTCGTGGCCGTCGACGTGCGGGATCACGTGCCAGCCGTACGCCTCGAAGCG
>CAZIZD010000213.1:0-1923 GCA_964543615.1 uncultured Alcaligenaceae bacterium
ACACCCACCGGAGAACGACGATGAACGCCTACAACCCGATCAGCTGGAAGAAGAAGGCCGTGATGGCAGCCGTGACGCTCGTGGTGGCGGCCGGCGTTCTCGAGGCGGTGACCGGCCCGATGGTGAATCCGGACCCCGAAACGCTTGCCATGCGCGAGCGCGTGATCGCTGCCCAGGGCGAACGCGCGGCACAGTTGCGCGAGCTCCAGCGCGGCGAAGTGCGGGTCGCAGGCGTGATGACGCAGGGCCGCCTCTAACCGACACAACACCGGCCTCGCGCCCGCCCAGAAACGCAGGCGCCCGATTGACCCCGCCCCCGCTTCGCGCGGGGGTTCTTTTTTTCAGGACAGCGGATGACCCTGCGCGACGTTCGAGTTCACGCGCATCGGCGCGCGCCATCGTGCGCGCCTGTCCATCGATGCAGGCGCGCTGGCGATGGAGCAACTCACAGCCCGGTCGCCTTCCGGACCAGCGCAAAGTACAGCCGGTACGGCAGCAGGCGCAGGAGCTTGAGCTTGCGTGTGAATGCCTTCGGGAAGTGAATCTCGAAGTCGCCTTCGCGCAGGCCATGCACGATCTCGCGTGCCGCGTCCTCCGCGGAGATGAGGTTCGGCATGCGAAACTCGTTGCGGTCGGTGAGCGGCGTCTTCACGAAGCCCGGCATCACGAGATAAACGCCGATGTTGCGCGGCCGCAGGTCGAAGTAGAGCGCCTCCGTGAAGTTGACGAGCGCCGCCTTCGACGCGCCGTAGATCAGGGCCTTGGGGAGCCCGCGGTACGCAGCGACCGAAGCGACGACGCCGATGGCGCCGCGCCCCTGCGTGAGGAGGTCGCCGACCACCGCCGCGGTCACGTTGACAGGCCCCATCAGGTTGACGTCGAGCAGCGCCCGCGCCTCGTCCTCGCGCAGGTCCCACGCGCGCATCTCCTGGTGCGTGCCCGCGACGACCAGCACGAGATCCACGCGCCCGAGGGTGGCGCGCACCGTGCTCCATGCAGCGCGGACGGCGACGGCGTCGGTGATGTCGAGCGGCAGCACGGTGGCGTTTGCGTGACCGCCCGCGACTCCCTCGAGACCCTCGCGCGAACGCGCCGAGAGGACGACTCGCGCGCCGCTTGCAAGCAGCCATTGCGCGGTCGCGGCCCCGATGCCCGTCGACGCGCCGACGACCCAGACCCCCGCCTCTTCCCATGGAGGCAGCGGCGGATTGAACGGCGCGAAAAGCCCCATGCTCAGCGCTTCCTGAACGCGAGCGTGACCTGGCCCACCTCGAGCCCGAACTTGCGCATGCTCGTGCGGTTCAACAGCGTGCCTTCGTCGATGAGGTACATCCAGTCGTCCATGTCGAGGTGCCACGTGGTGCCGTCGACGGGAACCGCGAGCACGTAGCGCCAATGAAGCGCGTTGCCGCGGGCCTCGCCGCGGGCCGTGCCGATCACGTCGCCGGCCGTACCCGTATATTGCGCGCCGTCCTTGACGAGCTCCCACACGCGCCGCTCCGTCTTGCCGTCGGAGAACGTGAAGTGCTCGTCGAGCGTGCCCTTGTTGCCGCTCCACGTTCCATCGATGCGCACGTGGAAGCGCCGCAACACCTTGCCGGAGCGGTCCTGCACCATGCCCCAGCCGTCGACGGTGCCGTTGAAGTAGCGCGTAAGGTCGAGCGCCGGCTTCTCGTCGCGGTAGTCCGCGACGTCCACGCCGGCGCATCCCGCCGCGAGCAGCACGAAGAGTGCCATGAAGATTCGTCGAGTCATGTGTTGCGTTCCCATCCACGGTTGAACCATGCGAGCGCCCCGATGGCGCCGAGCTTCAGGATGCAGGGCAGTCCTGCATAGACGAAGGCGAGCGCGCCCGGCGCGGCCTCGGGCGCGCCCGGCGTGTAACCGAGCGAGGCGAGCAGCGGAAGCGCGATGCCCGCCGCG
>CAZIZD010000213.1:1933-7876 GCA_964543615.1 uncultured Alcaligenaceae bacterium
ATTCATCTTGGTCGCGAACGTCCACAGGCCAAAGTACGCGCCGGTCGCATGCATGCGGCCTTCGCGGCCGATGACGTCGGCGAGCAGCGCCGGTGCCAGCGCGAGGTCGGCGCCGAAGGCCAGGCCCGACGCCACGCAGACGATGCCGAAGGCCACGACATCGCCTGCGCCGAGGAACGATGCCCACACGAAGGACGCGATCGCCAGCAGCATCGCGGCAAGCCACGTGCGCACCTTGCCGTAGCGGGCGGTCGCGCGCACCCACAACGGCATGCCGGCCGCCGCGGCGACGAAGTAGAGGGCGAGGAAGAAGCCCTGTTGCGCCTCGGCGCGGAGCACGTCGGCGATGAAGAACAGCACGAGCGTCGCCGGGATCGACGACGCGATGCCGTTGGCCACGAAGACCGCGAAGAGACGGCGGAAGTGCGTGTCCCCGAGCGGGGCGACAAGATCGACGAGCACCGCGGGCCCCGTGCGTTGCGGCGTCGGCGCGGGGGGCGAGGCCGCGAGGCTGACCATCGCGCAGAGGGCGAGAGCGCCGGCAAAGAGCCACGCGAAGCGCGCCATGCCCGCGGCGTTGCCGCCGGATCCTTCGAGCGCGGAAGGCACGACGCTCGCGATGACCACGCCGGCGAGCGCAAAGGTCTCGCGCGTGGCGGTCACGCGCGTGCGCCCCACAGGATCGCTCGTGAGCTCCGCGCCCCATGCGCCGTGCGCGATCGACGCAAGGCTCAGCGCGCCGTACACCACCGCCAGCGTGACCGCGAGCCAGAGCAGGGCGCCATTGCCGCGGATGTCCGGCGGCGAGAAGAGGGCGACCATCCCGAGGGCAAGGAAGGGCGCCGCGAATGCGATCGGCCCCTTGCGCGTGCGCGCGCGATCGGTGAGCGCACCCAGCAGGGGATCGACCACGCCGTCGGCGATGCGCAGCACGAGGAGGAGAACGCCCATGACGGCGATCGGCACGCCTACGTGCTCGCCGTAGAACTTGGGCAGGTACACGTAGACGGGCAGCGCCGCCATCGCGAATGGCAGCCCCAGTATCCCGTAGCTGACGAGCGTCTTGCGCGCGACCCCTGCCGTCATCGCCCGCCCAGCAGGCGCTCGCGGAAGTCGGCGCGCGACGTGCGCGGGTCGAGCCAGATGCCGAAGAACGCGCGTGCGAACTCGGGGTCGTCGATCTCGCCGATCATGCGTCCGTTGTGAAAGTAGCGCGCAGTGCCACGCGGCGTGTACACGCCGGTCATGCGATCGCCGCGGCGGATGTCGGGAAACAGGCGTGCCATGGCGGCCTGCCAGCGCACGTGCTGCTCGGCCGATCCCGTGCCGAGGCGGCGGATCTCGTCGATGCTGCGCGAGGCGATGTCCTCGCCGCGAATGTCGCGACGGTAATGGAGGTCGAGCGCGTAGGGGCCGGACGAGGGCCATGCACCCAGCGCGGTCCACAGCCAGCCGTCGTACACCGCGAAGCCCAGGAAGCGGAACTCGCCGCCGCCGCGCGGCGCGAGCTCGGGCGCGAGGCGCACGACGTCCTCCGGAAGCGGTGGCGGAACGCTCGCGCCCGCCACGGCGTGCCAGGCGAGGAGCAGGCTAGCTGCGAACGAACGTGTACTGGGCCACATCGGTCGTCTCCGTCGCGAATCCGGCCGCGCAGTACGCGAGGTAGAAGCGCCAGCAGCGGATGAAGATGTCGTCGAATCCCTGCTTGCGGATCGCGGGGGTGGCGGCATCGAAGGCCGCGAGCCAGCGTCGCAGGGTCAGCGCGTAGTCGTGGCCGAAGGCATGCACGCGGCGCAGCGTGAGGCCCTGCGCCCCCGCTTCCGCGACGAGGCGGCTGCGGGAGGCGAGCATGCCGCCCGGGAAGATGTATTGCTGGATGAAGTCGGACTGCGAGCGATAGCGCTCGAAACGGTCCTCGGCGATCGTGATGGCCTGGATGCAGGCGTGGCCGCCGGGAGCGAGACGGTCGCTTATCGCGCGGAAGAACGTGGGCCAATAGCGTTCGCCGACCGCCTCGAACATCTCGATCGAGGCGATGGCGTCGTAGGTTCCCTCCGCGTCGCGATAGTCCATGACGCGCAGGTCCGCGCGTTCGCCGAGCGAAGCCTTCGCAAGCCGCGCACGCGCGTATGCCGTCTGCGCGTCCGACAGGGACAATCCGGTCACCGTGTGTCCCGCGCGCGCGGCCGTCTCGGCGAAGCCGCCCCATCCGCATCCGACCTCGAGCACGCGCGAAGTTGCCGCGAGCTCGAGCTCGCGCAGCATCCTGTCGTACTTCGCCTGCTGCGCTTGCTCGAGCGTGCGGCTCGCGTCGCCCTCGAACAGCGCCGACGAGTACGTCATCGTCGGATCGAGCCACAGCGAATAGAAGTCGTTGCCGAGGTCGTAGTGGGCGACGATGTTGCGTCGCGCCTGCCGGCGCGTGTTGGCGCGCAGGAAGTGGCGCGCGCGCAGCAGCGTGCGCACCAGCGGCCTGCCGTAGAACGCGCTCGTGAGCGCGGGCTGGTTCGCGGCGAGCACGGTCAAGAGGGCCGTGAGGTCCGGCGTGTCCCACAGGCGGCGCATGTAGCCTTCGGCGAATCCGACGTCGCCGCGCGCGAGGATCGCGCTTGCGACCCGCGCATCGTGCACGTCGAGCGTCGCCTCGACGGCACCGCCAGGACCGAACGCATGGGCGCTGCGGTCGGGCAGGAGCACGGTCAGCGAATCCCTGTCCAGGTGGCGGAGCAGGCCGAAGAGAACGCGCCAGGCGGCAGGCGTGGGCGAGGCTTGGAGGGCGAGTGCGGTCATGCGCTGCGGGTCAAGGGCAAGGTGGGTGGAGCAGGCTTGGAGAACCATGGGACGCGGCGCCGCCACAGCTTCGCCGCCTGCAGGTGAATGCGCGCGACGACGCCGAGCGTGAACCACCGGTAGCGCCAGAAGAGCGTGGCTGCATTCGCCGGAAGCGGTTCCACCTCGCCCCCGATGGACGTGGCGAGCAGTGGCTCCGTGCCGGAGGCATCGTCGAAATAGTCGATGCGGGCGAGCCAGCGATCGTTGCCGAAGCGAAAGCGAAAGCGGTACTCGCCCTTCACCTCGCAGAACGGCGACACGTGGAAGCTCTTGCGCGCGCGCAGCGTCTGGCCGCTGGCGATGGGCGTACCGTCGTCGTTGCCGAGCAGGTAGAGATGACGCTCGCCGAAGGTGTTGTTGACCTCCGCGAGCACCGCGCGGACCTGTTGCCGCGCGTCGTGGCAGACCCAGAAGCTCACCGGGTTGAAGACGTAGCCCAGCATCCGGGGGAAAGCGTACAGGACGATGTCGCCGTCGCACGCGAATCCTTCGCGCGCGAGCAGCGTCCGTGCCCAGTGATCGAGCGACGACCCGTCGCAGGGGCCGTGATCGCGTTCGTGGAAGCTCACGAGCGCACGTTGGTTCCACCCGATGGCGCCCGTGCGGGGCGCGGGTTGTCCGAGTGGAATGCGCAGGCAGAACGCGGGATAGCGGAATGCGTTGACCACCGGACGCGAGCGCCGGTGCATCACGCTGCCGGCAACGAGCCCGATCATGCGGCCGCCTTCTCCACGCGCGCGCCGGCGGCGATCGCATCGGCCACGGCGTGCGCGGACGCGAGGCCGTCCTCGTGGAAGCCGTAACCCATCCATGCGCCGGCAAAGTACGTGCGGCGCGCGCCCTGCATCGTGGCGAGCGCGCGCTGTGTCTTGACCGCTTCGCCGTCGATCACCGGATGCGAGTATTCGAACTCGCCGAGGACGAGCCGCGGGTCGGGCTCGAACGGCGGGTTGAGCGTCACCACCACGGGACGCGCGCAAGGCAGCGGCTGCAGCTTGTTGATGAGATACGACACCGCGACGGGCCGCGTGCCGAGCGGGTCATCCGCGGCGAGGTAGTTCCATGCGCTCCATGCGCGGCGCGAGCGCGGCAGCAACGCGGGATCCGTATGCAGCACGACGCGATTCGGCTGGTAGCGCACGCAGGACAGCAGGCGCTCCTCGGCCGCGTTGCGGTCGGCCAGGAGGAGGCGCGCCTGGTCGCTGTGGCAGGCCAGCACGATCGCGTCGAAGCGCTCGGCCCGATGATGCTGCGTCACCACTTCGACGTGGTCGGCGCGGCGGTGCACGTGCTCCACCGGCGTGGCAACGCGCACGTCCGGAAGCGCCGCGACGATCCGCTCGACGTAGGTGCGCGCTCCGCCGCGGACGGTGCGCCATTGCGGCCGGTCGGAGATTTGCAGGAGGCCGTGGTTGCGGCAGAACGCGACGAACGACGACAGCGGAAAGTCGAGGATGTCCCGCTTGGGCGACGACCAGATCGCCGCGGCCATGGGCAGGAGGTACCAGTCACGGAACGGCGTGGTGTATCCGCACTGGACGAGGTACTCGCCGAGCGACAGCGAGGAGTGCCCGCCGCCGTCCGCGATCGCGGTCGCTTCGCGGTTGAAGCGGACGATGTCGGCGAGCATGCGCCAGAACGAAGGGCGCAGCGCGTTGCGCGGCTGCGCGAACAGCGACGCGAAATCGGTGCCCGCCCATTCCACGCCCGCGGCATCGACGCGGCAGGAAAAGGACATGTCGCTTGCCACGGTTTCCACGCCGAGCTCGTCGAACAGGGCCACGAGCCGCGGATACGTGCGCTCGTTGTAGACGAGGAACCCCGTGTCGACGGGAAACGTGAGGCCGTCCACCGTGACGTCGACCGTGGCGGTGTGGCCGCCCGCGTTCGCCGCGGCTTCGAAGAGCGTGACGTCGAAGCCGCGCTGGTGCAGCAGCCACGCCGTTCCCAAGCCGGCGATGCCGCCGCCTGCAATTGCGATGCGCATGTGGGCAATCCCGAGATGTTACGTCAACGAGGCATACGCAGCCGCCGCCCGGCCGGATGCATGAACACGTTCAGCGCGCGAGCAGCGACTCGATGCGCGCCACCAGCTCACGCGACTGCGGCTCGACGTCGCTCACGTAGCTCGCCACCACGCGGCCGTTGCGATCGACCAGGTACTTGTGGAAGTTCCACTTGGGGTACTGGCCCGTCGCGCGCACCAGCTCGAGATAGAACGGATTGTTGCCGAGCTCGGTCACCGTCGTCTTCTCGAACATCGGAAACTCCACGCCGTACGTAGTGCGGCAGAACTCCGCGATGGCCTTGTTGTTGCCGGGCTCCTGCGAGCCGAAGTCGTTGGACGGAAACCCGACGACGACGAGGCCGCGATCCTTGTACTTCCGGTACAGGGCTTCGAGGCCCTCGTACTGCGGCGTGTACCCGCACTTGCTCGCCGTGTTGACCACGAGCAGCACCTTGCCCTGGAACTGGCACAGCGACTGCGGCTTGCCGGTCTGGAGCTGGTTGAAGGTGTGGCGCAGGAGCGGCGGGCAGTCGCTCGTGGCGGAGGTGGGAGACCCGGCGGGGGCGGCGGCCAGCGTGGCGCCGGGCGTGGCCGCCGGGGTTGCGGCCAGGAGGCCCGGCGCGAATGCGATCGCCGTCGCCAGCGCTATCCCATATCTAACGATTGTCCTGGACATATATAAGACTTCCTGCTAGGATTTACCCGGTAGGTCGCCATTATGGGCAATTCGTCCAAGACAAGTCAATGATCAAAGAAGCGCAAGGCATCCTCTTCAACATCAGTGCCGTCGAGCGGGACACCGGGTTCTCCAAGGACGTCCTGCGGATGTGGGAGCGGCGCTACGGATTCCCGAAGCCCGCACGCGACGACAACGGTGAACGCCAGTACAGCCCGGCCGACGTCGGCAAGTTGCGCGCGATGAAGCGCCTCATGGACGTGGGCGTGCGGCCGGGGAAGATCATCGCCCTTACGCTCCAGGAGCTCGATGCCATGGCCGACGCGCGTGCACCGGCGCGCCGCGACGAGCTCGCGCCTTCGCTCGAGCGGGACGTGCTGTCGATGCTCACGTCGCACGACGTCGCTTCCCTGCAGAGCATGCTTGC
>CAZIZD010000214.1:0-7874 GCA_964543615.1 uncultured Alcaligenaceae bacterium
CGAACTTCTCCCAGTACGTCCAGCGGTCGAACGTGGGGCGCGGACCGAGCCCGATGAACCACTTGACGTGCCTGAACATGTCGATGCCGTCCTGCAGCTGCGGCACCATCGAGTCGGGGCCCCAGACGATGCCGAGCCAGTCCCGGTTGGCGAACCCCCGGCGGACGACGAGGGCGACGTGAACCGCGAACACGCCGAGCATGATCGCGGCGCACACGCGGTGGATCAGCCCGGCTCCCTGGAATCCGCCCAGCATCCGCGCCAGCACCACTGCCCAGGCCTGGTCCGCGAAGATCAGCGGCAGCCCCGAGAGTGCGCATCCGACGAAACTCAGCATGAGGAGCGCGTGCAGCACGCGCTCCGCCCTCGTGAAGCGGCGATACCATCGACCGCCGCCCGGTGCGCCTGCGGCGGTGGGCTCCGCGGCGCCGGCCGCTGTCGCAATTGCTGTGTTGGCCATAGGTCCGATTCCGTCAGTTGCCCTTGCCGCCGCGAAACTTCTCGATCAACAGCCGTCCGAACCAGAGCACGGTGTGGAGGCCGAAGAAGCCGAAGACCCCGATCAGCAGCCATTCCATGAACTTGGCCGCGGTCCAGTACACCGCGTTGCGCTTGAAGTCATGGCGGTTCGCATGCGGATCGAAGCTCGCGAACTTCGCCGAAGCCTCGGCGTGGCATTTCTGGCAGGTCTTGACCCGGTTCTGCTCCGAGATCGTCGAGGCGGGATTCGACGCGGGCAGGATGTCGTGGGCGGAGTGGCAGGACGCGCACGTGGCCATGTTGGCATAGCCGAGCTTCGTCACCTGGCCGTGGAATGTGTCGCGGTAGGTGGACAGGTACTCCGCGTGGCAATTGCCGCACTGCTCGATGACCCCGGTCTGGAAGCCCGGCACGTCGTGCCGCTTGATCTCGTGGGCGCTGTGGCAGTCGGTGCAGCCGGGCGATGCGAGGTTGCCCTCGTTGCGCAACTTGCCGTGCTGGCCCTGCGCGAACTTGGCCTTGACGGGCAGGTGACAGCTCCCGCAGGTCTCGGGAATGTTCGCGCGCGCAACGCGGCTGCGATCGTCGCTCTTGGGGCGGATGTCGTGCGCGCCGTGACAGTTGGTGCACGTCGGCGCCGAAGCCTGCGCCGCCCCGGCCAGCGCTTTGCCGTGGATGCTGTCGTGGAACTGGCTGCCGACGTTGCCGCCCGGAAGCTTGGCCTGCTGCACGACCTTGGCGTCGCCGTGGCATCCGGAGCACGTCTTCTCGACGTTGGCGTGGTTGGTGCGGGAGGCGGGATCCTTGGAGCGCAGGATGTCGTGCTTGCCGTGGCAGTCGGTGCACGTGGCCGCGGCGCTGTTGCCGTCCTTGCGCGCCTTCGCGTGGGCCGTCTCCTGGTACTCCTTGACCGGCTTTGCATGGCACTTCGCGCAGTCGACCGGCTTCAGCTTGTCCGCGTGCGGAATCTTGTTCGGCGAGACGTCCGCGTGGCATGCGGTGCACTCGAGCGACAGCTCGCCGTGGACCGACTTGGCGAACGCCGCGGCGTCGACCGCGATGGGCTTGCCGCCGGAAGACTTGGCGCCGGCGTCCCCGTGGCAGCCGATGCAGGCATCGTTCGCCCCGGCGAGTGCGGCACCCGACAGCAGGAGGGACGCGAGGGTGCACAGGACGGCTAAGGCGGCGTATGGACGTTTCATGGCATCAACTGGTCGACCCTTGGGCGCTGCGGCGTCAGCGTCGGATCGGCTGCAGCCCATTGCGTATGCATGGAGCTGCCGTCTTCATCCCGGGGCAGCACCGTGCCGTTGCATCAATGCAAACGCTAGCCTGCGAATGGGCCGGTACCGTTGACGTACGTCAACATTGCCGGCGCGTCCCGTCTACAATGGCGGGCGAGCCGATCGACTGGCCGGAGGGGCGCCGCCCCCTGTAAGCAGCGGTTTATGGAGGTATTGCATGAAGACGACGTTGAAAGTTGCCGCCGCCGCATTCGCGTTCGCATTCGCGGCCGCGGCTCAGGCGCAAGGCGCTCAGGACCTGATGAAGTCCAACGGTTGCATGAACTGCCACGATATCGCGACCAAGAAGGTCGGTCCGGCATTCAAGGACGTTGCGGCCAAGTTCAAGGGCAAGGCCGACGCCGAGAAGACGCTCGTCGCGCAACTGAAGGCCGGCAAGGGTCACCCGCAAGTGAAGGCTTCGGACGCCGACATCACCACGATGGTGAAGTTCGTCCTCGCGCAGTAGAGATAGTCCACCCCCGAGGCGAGCTTCGCTCGCCTCCCCCTGGAAGGGGGCGAGCGCCTCGGGGCGGCCCTTCGGCGCCAGCCACCCCCGAAGCGAGCTTCGCTCGCCTCCCCGTGGGGGGCGAGCGTTTCGGGCAGGCTGGCGATCAGTCGCGCTCGGCGACCGTGCGGCGCAGCCCGGGCGCGTCGAGCAGCTTGATCGCCCGGCCCTGCACCTGGATGAAGCCGTGCTCCTGCAGGCTCGAGAACAGGCGGCTCACCGTCTCCAGCTTGAGCCCGAGGTAGCTTGCAATCTCCTCGCGCGTCATGCGCAGCACGAACTCGCGTGAGGAGTAGCCGCGCGCGCGATAGCGCTCGGCTACGTTGAGCAGGAAGATCGCGAGCCGCTCTCCGGCGCTGCGGCTCCCCAGCAGCAGCATCATCGTTTGCTCGCGCGAGATGTCGCGCGATATCACCCGATAGATGTTGTGGCGCAGTGCCGGCAGGTCCGCCGACAGCCGATCTATGTCGCTCCACGGCAGCACGCACACCTCGCTGTCCTCCAGCGCGGTGGCCTCGCACGTGAAGCGGTCGTCGCCGATGCCGTCAAGGCCGATGATCTCGCCGGCCATGTGGTAACCCGTCACCTGCTCGCGGCCGTCCTCGGCGAGGACCATCGTCTTGAAGGTGCCGAGGCGAATCGCGTAGAGCGCGGCGAAGCGATCGCCCGCGCGATAGAGCGTGGCCTTGCGGCGGACGCGCATCCTGACGTTGATGAGCTCGTCGAGCTTGTGGAGCGCATGCTCGTCGAGATGACTCGGCAGGCACAACCCGCGCACGGCGCACGTGGGACAGTGCGCCCGCAGCTCGTGCAGCGACGAGACCGACGCCGATTCGTCGCGCGCCGGTGCTGTGGCGTCCTGCCACACTCCCTGTTGCACTATGGTTGCCGCCATGCGGCGACCTCGAGTAGTTGTACGTGTGCCGTCATTGTGCGAGCTTGCCCAAGCCGCGCGTTGACAAATGTCATTCGCGGCCGCTTCGTTCAGCGCCTGCCTTGCCTTCGACTCCCGGATAGGCGGATGAGAGACGCCCGACGAAGTCGTCGAGCGCTGCGCGCGGCAGTTGTCCGATGCCTGCTGCGGCTTCGCGGCCATTGCCGCCGAACGCGCGGCACAGTGCGCCGGCGCCGATGGGATTGGCACGCGGCGCACGAAGGCTCACGGCATAGTCGCCGTCGTCGCGGACCGTGAGCACGGCGTGCGCGCGCACAGGCGCCGCGTTCGCGACTTCGTTGCCGAGCAGGCCGCGCACCCGGCGTGCCCAGGCCGCGTCCGGCAGCACGTAGACGTCCGCACCCGGCAGGACCTGGGAAGGCGCGACCTTGCGCGCGAGCGCGATCTCCCGCCGGCGCGCCTCGTCGATCGCGCCATAGGCACGATTGGACGCGATGAAGCGGAAGGGGTCGGCGGCGTCGATGAGCGCGCGCGCGAGCTCCGCGGGTGGCACGATCGCATCCTCGATGCGATCGCTGTAGCTGTTGTGCGTGAGGCCGTCGCCCAGGTTGCGCAACGCTTCGAGTCCTGCGGGCTCGAGTCCGAGCGGAGCCGCGAGTGCGTACGCTTCCGCGATCAGGTTGTCGCCGAATGCCGCGGTCACGGCCCAGCATCGTTGCGTGCCGCCGAGGTGGCGGTCCACCAGGATGCCCGTGCACACCCCCGGTGACGTGTCGATGTGGGACACGACGCCGTCGGGAAGCGGCTGCGATCCGGCGTCATGATGATCGAAGTACTCGACCCGGACGCCGTCGCCCGCGAGGCGCTCGAGCGCCCGCCGATTGGCCTGCGCGGAGATGTCGAGCACCGTCACGCTGTCGCCGCGCCCGGCACGCACGCGGTCGAGAAGGGCGATGTCGCGCTTGGTGCCGGTGACGAACTCGGATACTCGCGGCTGCGCGAGCCGCAATTGCGCAACGGAGCAGAGTCCATCGGCATCGCCGTTGAACACGTCGTAGTGCATGCGCGCGACGATACGCCTGTTTCCACCCGAGTGCCTCCTCCGTTGCAGCCGGGCCGACTCCGCCCTACCATGGGCGGGTTCCAAGGAGGAGGACCGATGGCCCCACCCATGCCGCGACGCAAGGACGCGCTCGCCGTCCATTCGCTGCAACGCTTCGTCTTCAGCGTGCCCGACCTCGCGGAAGCCGCGAGGTTCTACCGTACGTTCGGCCTCGACGTGCGCGAGAGCGCCGGGCATCTCGACCTGCAAACTTTCGGTCGCCCGCATCGCTGGGGGTCGATCTACCCGCGTCAAGGCGGCAAGCGCCTCGAGTACGTAGCCTTCGGGGCGTACCCCGAGGACTTCGACGCCATCGCCGGGCGCCTTGCGAAGCTCGGCATCGCGACGGCGCAACCCCACGCACTGGCGGACGACCAGGGCATCTGGATCACCGATCCCGAGGGCATTGCCGTCGAGATCGTGCGGGCGGAGAACGTCTCGAGCGACGGGCGCATCGATCCCGTGCCGCAGCGCGTGCACGGCAAGCCCGCGGCGCCCGCGCGCTCGAAGGCCGGCACCACGCGTCCGCGGCGCCTCTCGCACATCCTCATGTTCACCTCGGACGTGATGCGCTCCGTCGCCTTCTACCGCGACGCCCTCGGACTGCGGCTGTCCGATCACTCGGGCGAAGGCATCGCGTTCATGCACGCGGCGCACGGAAGCGATCACCACATGCTCGCGTTCGCCAAGTCGGACGGCCCGGGGCTGCACCATTCCTCGTGGGACGTGGCCGACGTCGACGCCGTGGGCATCGGCATGGAGCAGATGGGCGCGGCAGGCTACACCGAAGGCTGGGGAGTGGGCCGCCACGTGATCGGCTCCAACTATTTCCGCTACGTCCGCGATCCGTGGGGCAGCTTCGCGGAGTACTCCGCGGGCATCGACTTCATCCCGGCGGACATCGAATGGCCGGTGGGCGACCATCCCCCCGAGGACTCGTTCTACGTATGGGGACCGGCGGTCCCCGACTACTTCATCCAGAATCACGAAACCGCGGTCCGTCAGACGCGGACGTAACGAACAAGGCAAGGGGGAATCATGAACGTCATTCGCCGCGCCGTGATCGGTGCGTTTGCCGCATCGGTCCTCGCCGGACACGCACTCGCGCAGCAGCCGTCAGGCACGCCCATCAAAGTCGGCAGCACGCTCGCGCTCACGGGGCCGCTCGCCTCTACGGGCATCGTCCACCAGATCGTGGGCGAGATCTACGTCGCCGATCTCAACAAGCGCGGCGGCCTTCTCGGACGCCCGGTCGAATGGATCGTCAAGGACGACCAGTCCAAGCCCGAGCTCGCGCGCACGCTCTACGAGCAGCTCATCACGGTGGACAAGGTCGACCTCCTGATGGGACCGTATGCCACCGGGGCGATCCTCTCGGCGATGGGGGTGGCGCAGCGCTACAACAAGATGCTGATCCACCACACCTTCGGCATTCCCAACCTCGCCAAGTACGACGGCCAGTTCCCGGCGTGGTCGCTCGGCGCCGATCCCGCCAACACGTTCAACAACACGCTGCTCGACGCGCTCGCCGCGCAGGGCAAGCCGCCCAAGACCATCGCGATCGTCACGAGCAAGTTCCCCTCGATCCACTTCATGGCGCTTGGCATGCGCGAGGTCGCCAAGAAGCGCGGTCTGAACGAGGTGCTGTTCCTCGAGTGGGAATTCGGCAACCGCGACTATGGTCCGATTGCCGCGCGGATCAAGGACGCGAATCCCGACTTCCTCTACGTCGGCGCGATCGGCCTCGAGGGCAACCAGCTCCTCGACGCGCTGAAGAAGATCGACTACGCGCCCAAGTACCACTTCTACATGTACCCCGCGCCGGGACCGCTCGTGGTGGCGCCGGAAGCGAAGAATGCTCTCGCGGCCACGATGTTCGAGGAGCATCCGCCGTTCAGCAACAATCCCGGGGCGGCCGCGTTCATCAAGGCCTTCAACGAGCGTGCGGCAAAGGCCGGTATCCCGTACACGTCGGTCGAGACGCAAGCCGCGGCCTCGTTCACCGCGTGGCAGTTGCTCGAGGCCGCGGTCACGGCCACGAAGAGCCTCGACGACAAGGTGCTCATCGAGTGGCTCAAGAAAAACAGGGTCGACACCATCCAGGGCAAGCTGCGCTTCGACGGTCCTTCGAACTACGGTGACGACCTCATGCGGGTGAAGCAGGTGCAGAACGGCAAGTGGGTCGTGGTGTGGCCCAAGTCGGTGGCGGCTCCGGGCGCGACGCTGCAAGGCCCGTAGAGCAGCATCGATGCCGAGCGCCACGCTGCTCGCGCAGTCCGTCCTTTCGGGCCTGTTTATCGGCGCGCTGTACGGACTGCTCGGGCTCGGCTTGAGCCTGTCGTGGGGGCTCCTGCGCCAGATCAATCTCGCGCACTTCGCGCTTGCCTTCCTCGCCGCGTACCTCTGCTACCAGTTGTCGCGCTTCATGGATCCGCTGGTGACGCTCGCGGTGATCGTGCCGTCGTTCGCGCTTATCGGCGTGGCGATGCAATGGGTCTTTGCGCGCTTTCGCGTGAGCCCGTTCAACTCGCTGCTCGTCACGTTCGGCCTCACGGTGATCGTCGAGGCGATCATCCAGGGCGTGTGGACCGCGGACTTCCGCAAGCTCGAATCGTCTTATGGCGCGGCGAAGTTCAAGATCGGCGCGCTCTACGTGCCGGTGCCCGAGCTCATGACGCTGCTCACCGCATTGGCGCTCGCCTTCGGCATTCACGCGATCCTCCGCCGAACCGACCTGGGCCGCGCGCTGCGCGCGAGCGCGGAGGACGCGCCCATCGCCGCCGCATTCGGCATCAACCAGAAGGCGCTCGCTCTCGGGCTCTCGGGACTGTGCGCGGCGCTCGCGGGCGTGGCCGGCGTGTGCATCGCGCTTTCCTACACGCTCGCGCCGTCGCAGATCTACGCGTGGATCGGCGTCGTGTTCGCGACCGTGATGCTGGGCGGCCTCGGCGGCGCCGTGGGGCCGCTGGTGGCGGGATTCGTGATCGGCGTCAGCGAGTCGATCACGATGGCGGTCACGTCGCCGGCATGGGCGCCGCTCGTGTCGTTCTCGCTGCTGATCGTCGTGCTGCTCGTAAAGCCGGGCGCGTCGAAGTAGGATGAAGCGGACCGTCGCGGCGATCGTCCTCGCCGGCGGCGCGCTCGCGCTGCTGCCGTGGCTCGGGCTGCCGCTCTTCTACGAGTCGTTCCTCTATCTCGTGTTTCACTGGATCGTGCTCGCCACGTCGTGGAACATACTGTCCGGTTACTCGGGCTACTTCTCGTTCGGGCACGGCGCGTTCTTCGGCGCGGGCATGTACGCGACTGCCGTCCTCGGCACGCGCTTCGACTGGCCGCTGCTCCCCACGCTGCCGGTGGCGGCCGCGGTCGCGGCCGTCCTCGGCCTAGCCCTCGGCGCCGTGGTCTTCCGTGTGAAGAATGTCCGCGGCGAGCTCTTCGCGCTCGCGACCCTCGCGTTCACTTTCGTGGTCGGCACCATCGTCCTCAACACGCCGATCGACGGCGGGCCGGGTGTGTCGACGGCGGGTGTCGCGATTCCCAGGCTGGGGCCGTCGGTGCCGGGGACGTTCTATCTCCTGGCGCTCGTGCTCGCCGTTGCGACGGTGC
>CAZIZD010000215.1:0-7863 GCA_964543615.1 uncultured Alcaligenaceae bacterium
TCGTTGCGGTCGGCACGAAGGTCCAGGACGCGGTGGCAGAAATGCGCTGCCCGGCCGTGGTCGTCAACGTGGCCGTCGGCCCGGCAAACGCATAGGCTGAATTGGAGAGCACGACGTTCAACACCTGACCGCTCCAGGTCCCGATGGCGACCACCCCGGTGGGGCCCTGCGGACCGGCAGGACCGGCAGGACCGGCGGGGCCCGTTGCACCAGTGGCACCAGTGGCACCAGTGGCACCAGTGGCACCAGTGGCACCAGTGGCACCGGGGGGACCGGGAACGTTGTTGGTGCACGTCCACGCGCTGCCGCTCCATCCGGGCACTTGTCCCGCCGCGCACGCGACGGTGGGCATGAGCTGCGTGGCCGCGAGACTGATCGTGCCGACGCCCGTGATGGGTCCGCCCAGAAGACCAGGTCCGGTGTCGACCGCTTCCACGCGCACGTTGCCGAGGCGATTCATGAAGGCCGCCATCTGCGTGCGCGATACGTTGTCGTTCGGGCAGTACAGGCGATGGTTCGCGTCGATGACCAGGCAGCCGCCGGTGATGCCGTTCTGCGCCATCCACGTGATGTAGCCGCAGAACGGATCCGAGGCCTGCACGTCGTCGAAGACCCAGGGCGACACCCCCGGACAGAATTGGGCACGCGCGGGGCTCGCAATCCCGGCGAGCACGGCGAGCGACGCGAGCAGCAACAGTTTGCGCACCATGAGCGACCCCCCTCTAGGATTGGCGATGCGGCCGGCAACGACGTTGCGACCGACGCGGCATCGTACGCGAAATGCACCCGCCATGAACTGCGGCGTCACGGCATCGGACGGCGTCGTCTCGTGTGCCGGGAAATGGCTGGGGAGGCAGTGCCCAACAGTGTCTTGCGCAAACTGCCGTAGGCCCACACCGTGTATCGCTCGGTCGGCACCCTCCGAGCGGCCAAGTCAGGCGGCTTGTTCGCTGACCGTCCTGCGTCCCACGTGTCCAGGAGCCCGAAGGATGGACAGCCGCCTCCAGGCGGTCACCCGGCCGCTACGCGCATGCCACGCGTCGTTCGCTGGGTCCAGGCGTTGCCGCAGGATGCTGGACTTGCCGCGTTTGATGCTCCACCAGCCAGCGTGGTTTGAGACTTCGGCCATTGTCGATTCCGTATGTAGACGTGATGCGATTATGGAACAAGCGTTCGCGGGCCCTTGGCTAGCCCTGTTCGTTCCATGCGACATGGGGCCGGCAGGGAGACGGGGATAGGCGTGGCTCGGGGGCGTCCGTTGCAGGGCGTGCCGCTGTTCCCCGCTTGCCCCACGGGACCTGGCCGGGACTTGCCGAGGAGGCTAAGCCTTGCAGGGAATGGCTGGGGAGGTAGGGATCGAACCTACGAATGCCGGAATCAAAATCCGGTGCCTTACCACTTGGCGACTCCCCAGCGGAACCGTGATTATCGCGCGAAGCTCGCGAGCGGATGACGCGCGAGCGTTCGGACGATGAATGTTTCGCCGGGCCGCGAGCGCGCGGCCATCGCTTGTTCCGCCTGCTGCCGTGTCGGGAACGACACGAACACGCATGCGCCGGAGCCCGTCATCCTGGCGTCGGGATCGCGCGTGAGCGCGAAGGCGACCTCGGGGAACCTGGCGGCGGTGACGGCCGCAAGATCGTTGCGTCCGTAACCCTCGGAAAAGACGTCTATTTTCGCCGACGGCGTGTCGCGTGTCAAATCCGGCGACGCGAACACGGCGCCTGTATTCACATGGACCGGAGGCCGCTCGATGACGAGCCACTGCGTGGGCAGCGTGACCGGCGTGAGCGCTTCGCCGATGCCGCGTGCAATCGCATTTTCGCCGCCCACGAAGAAGGGCACGTCCGCGCCGAGGGTGGCGGCGAGCTCGCGCAATCGCGCGCGCGGCCACCGCAGATTCCACAGCCGGTTGAGCGCGAGCAGCACGCTCGCCGCATCCGAGCTGCCACCGCCCAATCCCGCGCCCATCGGGATGCGCTTCTCTACGGCAATGCCCGCGCCCGCGCGCACGTTCGCCGCGCCCTGCAGCGCGCGTGCGGCGCGTATCGCGAGATCTTCGTCGGCGGGCACGCCGGGCACGTCGTTCGTCCGCAGGATCGTGCCGTCGTCGCGCACATCGACCGTGATCGCGTCGGCGAGATCGATCAATGCGAACAGCGACTCGAGCGTGTGATAGCCGTCCGCGCGCCGGCCGGTGACGTGCAGAAACAGGTTCACCTTGGCGGGTGCGGGCACGATCACCGCGGTCACCTCGCGGAGAAAGTGTCGACCACGATGCGCACCTCGAGCGGCTCGCTGCCGGGATAGCGCATCACGAGCCGCGACGGACGCGCGGAGGCGTCGCCGTACGCGTAGACGATCTCCCATCCCTGCTGGCGCAGCACGAGCGGCCGCCCCGCGTCGTCGCGCTCGATGTCGGACGCGCCGCCCGGCATGGGCGCGCCCTGCAGCCACGAAGCGAGACCCTCCACGGGAATCGCCACGCCGAGCACGTTGGCGGTGAGCACACTCCAGTCGGGATACGCGACGGGCGGATCGCCGGGACGCATCACGCGCACGCCGGAGCCGTCACGCTCCATTCGTGCGACGGTCTGCCCGAGCGGTGTGGCGATGTCGAAGCGATCGGCAGCGGCGGAGTGGGTCCAGTCGTAATGCACGGCGACCCCTTCGCTGCCCTTGCGCGCCGACAGGCGGCCCTGCGCCGTGAAGGCCGGCTCGACGCGCACGTCGAGCGGCGGTGCGGGCGGCGCGCTCGCGCACGCCGCGAGGAGCGCGAGGCTCGCGAGCGCGAGGGCGCCGCGAAGATGAACGATGGCGTTCAGCGCGCGAGACGGCGCACCGTCTCGAGCAGGAGCTGGTTGTCGGGCGTCACCTTGAGCTGGCTCTGCCACACTTCCTGCGCGCGTTCGCGCTCGCCCTTCGCCCACAGCACTTCGCCCAGGTGCGCGGCGATCTCGGCATCGGGCCGCTCTTCCATCGCGCGCCGCAGGTAGCGCTCGGCCTCGGTGTAACGCCCGAGCTTGAACATGGCCCATCCCATGCTGTCGAGGATGAACGGATCGTCGGGCGAGAGCTTGTGCGCGCGCTCGATGAGCGCCAGGCCCTCGCTGATGCGCGTCGTGCGATCGACCATCGTGTAGCCCAGCGCATTGAGCGATTGCGCGTCGTCGGGCTTCAGTTCCACGACGCGCTTGAGGCGCGCGAGCGCATCGTCGATCTTGTCGAGGCGCTCTGCGACCATGGCGATGTCGTACAGGAGCTCGGGTGAATCGGGATGCTCCTTGATCGCCTGCTCGAGCACCGCGTACGCGCCCGCGAGGTCGTTGGCGTCGCGCAGGAGCTGCGCCTCGGCCTGGCGCACCTGCACGCGCTGCTCGATCGTGACGGCGGGAAGGTCGGCGAGATACTTGCGTGCGTCGGCCACGTTGCCCTGCTTGCCCATCATCGCCGCAACGCGCAGCCTGGCGAGCCATCCGCGCTCGCTGTCCGGCACCGCCTTGTAGAGCGCGATGGCCTCGGCGTAGTTGCCGCGCTCCTCGGCGATCTGCGCGAGGTAGAGCTCGACCGCGCCGTTGTTGTCGCCGTAGCCGGCCTTCTTGAGGTCGGTGAAGAGCGCCTCGGCCGTCTCCCAGTCCTTCATCTGCATCGAGATGACCGCGACGCCGAACTCGAACTCGCGCGCGCTGCGATCGTTGTCCCAGAGCTTCTGGAAGATCGCCCGCGCCTCGCGATAGCGCTTGCGCTCGACGTAGAGCTGCGCGAGCGCGCCCGACGCGCTGCGCGCGTCCGGATTGGCCGCCGTGTACTTCACGAGGAACGCAATGGCCTCGTCGGGGTTCTTGCGCGCCAGCGCGTCGCTCTTCAGAAGCGCCGCGCGCTCCCACGAAGGCTTGATCGCGAGCGCGCGCTCGACCTCCTCCAGCACCACCGAGTCGCCCTGGCCTTCCGGCGCGCCGCCGTTGTACGCGGCCAGCGCGATGGCGAAGTGCGCCTCGGCGCTGTTGGGATAGGGCTTCGCGAGCTCGCGCACGAGCTCGTACACCTGGCGCTTGTCGAACGCGTCGCGCGCCATGCGGTTGATCTCGAGGAAGAGCTCGCCGGGGCCCTGCTCCATTTGCGCCGCTTCGGCCAGCGCCTTCTCGAGCCGCGCCTTGATCTCGGGGTCGATCGTCGCGACGTCGCCGCGGCTCGCGCTGGCCGCAAGCGCGGCGAGCATCTGCTTCGGGCGCTCCGCCATCGGATCGAGCGATGCCCACAGCTTGGCCGATTCCTGGGCAAGGCCGCGCATGCGTGCCGCGAAGGCAACCTCCGCCGCGCGGCGCGCAAGGCGCGGATCGCCGGTCTCGCGTGCGGCCTCGTAGTACGCTCGCGCCGCGAGCGACGCCTCGCCTCGCTGCAAGGCGACGTCCCCCAGGATGACGCGATAGAAGATGTCGGCGGTGAGCCCGCTCGTATCCTCGCGTGAAGGAGGTTGCGGCTTGGGGACGATGCCCGGTCCGAGGGACTGCGCCGCGACGGGCGCCGCGAGCGCGATGGCCCAGGCACAGAGCATCCCGCCAAGTGCGCGGGGGACGGGCTTGCGGGAAATGCGTAGGGAAAGCGTCATGAATGTCTCGCGGTCGGCGCCGCAAAATGCGCGGCGCGCGGTCGATGTTAGGCTATCTTCGGCAGTGCAACAAACCGACCGCAACTACGACGGATGCCTGAGCTTCCCGAAGTCGAAACCACACGCAGGGGCATCGAGCCGCACGCCGTCGGGCGTCGCATCGCACGGCTCACGGTCTACGACCCGCGTTTGCGCTGGCCGGTTCCCGACGACGTCCCGCCGCGTGTCCAGGGGCGGATCATCGAGGCGGTCGAGCGGCGCAGCAAGTACTTACTGTTCCGATTGGCGGGTCGCGACCGGCCGGCTCGCGACACCCTGGTCTTCCACTTCGGCATGACCGGCAGCCTGCGCGTCTATCCCGACGCGCCGCCGCGGCGGCTGCATGACCACGTCGATGTCCTCCTCGACGACGGCACCCTCATCCGCTACCACGACCCGCGCCGGTTCGGCGCCATGCTGCTCGTCCCGGGTTCGGGCGACGACCACCCTCTGCTGGCGCATCTGGGTCCGGAACCTCTGGAAAGCGGCTTCGACGGCGACTACCTGTGGAAGGCGCTGCGCAACCGCTCGGCCGCGATCAAGCTGGCCCTCATGGACAACACGGTGGTCGTGGGGGTGGGCAACATCTACGCGAACGAGGCGCTGTTCCACGCGGGCATCCGGCCGACGGTGCCGGCGCGCAAGGTCTCGCGGGCGAGGATCGCGAAGCTGGCCGCCGCGGTGCGCACGGTGCTCGCGGGCGCGATCGACAGCGGCGGCAGCACGCTGCGCGATTACGTCGACGCGGGCGGGCGCCCCGGGCAGGCGCAGCTCACCTACTTTGTCTACGACAGGGAAGGCGCGCCGTGCAAGGCCTGCGGACAGCCCATCCGTATGCGAAGGCTCGGCGCCCGCGCCTCGTACTACTGCCCGGCCTGCCAGCGCTAACGCGCGGCGGCAGGGCCCTGCGACGCGCACGGGCAGTCGGCATGGGCGATTTCGCCCATGTTCCCACGCGCATCCGCCTTCGTTCGGGGCTCGCCGACCGTTCATTCCGGCGGCATAAGTTGTGCTTGACAGGCGTGCTACAGTCTCGCGCGGCTGCCTTGGAGCGCTCGGGACGCAACAACAACAAACGCCGCCGTCCGAAAAGAGGGAAGCGACATGGTTCCGTCCCGCGATCTTGCCGCCCGATTCGAAGCCTATGGCGACTGGCGCCGCAGGCTTTCCGCCGGCGTCCTGGCGCTGCACGACTGGATGCAGGACGAGGACCTGGCCGACGGCCAGGTCGACCTGCGCGTCCAGCAGCTCCTCGAGCGCCTGCACCAGGACAAGCTGGTCGTGGCGTTCGTCGCCGAGTTCTCACGCGGCAAGTCGGAGCTCATCAACGCGATCTTCTTCGCCGACTTCGGCCAGCGGCTCCTGCCGTCCGCGGCGGGCCGTACGACGATGTGCCCGACCGAGCTCCTGTACGATCCGTCGCGCCCGCCTTCGATCCGCCTGCTTCCGATCGAGACCAAGCTCAAGGACGCGACGGTCGCCGAGTTCAAGAACTACGCGGACGAGTGGGTGACGTTCACCCTCGACCTTTCCTCGGCCGAGAAGATGAGCGAGGCGCTCTCGCGCGTGTCGCAGGTCAAGCGCGTGCCGGTCGAGCTCGCGCGCAAATACGGCCTCTTCGGCGACGGCAGCGACGACATCATGGCCGCGCTCGAGCACGGCGACGAGGGAAGCATCGACATCCCGTGCTGGCGGCACGCAGTCATCAACTTTCCCCATCCGCTGCTGCAGCAAGGCCTCGTGATCCTCGACACGCCGGGCCTCAACGCGATCGGCACCGAGCCCGAGCTCACGCTCAACCTCCTGCCCAATGCCCACGCGCTGCTGTTCATCCTCGCCGCGGATGCGGGGGTGACCAAGACCGACCTCGAGGTCTGGAACCAGCATCTGGCGGGCGACGATCCCGCCACGAAGGCCGGGCGCATCGTCGTCCTCAACAAGATCGACGGCCTCTGGGACGACCTCAAGAACGAGACCGAGATCGATCGCGAGATCGACAAGCAATTGCGCACCACCGCGCACATGCTGGGCATTCCCACCGGCCAGGTGTTCGCCACGTCCGCGCAGAAGGCGCTCGTCGCGAAGGTGAACGGCGACGACGCGCTGCTGGCGCGCAGCCGCCTGCCGGCGCTCGAGGCCTCGCTCACGCAGCACCTCATTCCCGCCAAGCGGGACATCGTCGGCGCGGCCTCGCAGGGCGAGGTGCGCGCGCTCACGTCGGGCGTGCGCAGCATCCTCGACACGCGCCTTGCCGGCGTCACCGAACAGCTGGCGGAGCTCACCGCGCTGCGCGGCAAGAACCAGGACGTGGTGGGCCACATGATGGAGCGCGTGCGCGCGGAGAAGGAGATCTTCGAGCGCGGCCTCGCCCGCTACACCGCGCTGCGCAACGTGTACACGCAGCAGACCAACGATCTGCTCGACCACATCGGCCTCGAGTCGCTTCGCGCGACCGCCGGCCGCACGCGGCGCCAGATCGAGGACAGCCCGTTCACGCGCGGCGTGCGCAACGCGATGGGCGACTTCTTCCGCGACATCCGGGGCGACCTTGCCGCGGCGGCGCGCCAGTCGACCGAGATCCACGAGATGATGCGCGCGATGTACGCGCGCTTCGCGAAGGAGCACGGCCTTGCGGTGTTCAGCCCGCCGCCGTTCTCGGTGCTCAAGTACCAGAAGGAAGTGGAGCGCCTCGAGCGCGCCTACAACCAGCACTTCAACACGCTGTGGAACATGGTGAGCAAGGCCAAGTTCGCGCTCATGAAGCGGTTCTTCGAGACGATCGCGTCGCGCGTGAAGCACGTCTACGTGATCGCCAACCGCGATGCCGAGGCCCGGCTCAAGGCGGTGATGTCGCCGCTCGAGACGCAGGTGCGCGAGCATCACCTGCAGCTGCGCCGCCGACTGGACAGCATCAAGCGCATCCACCAGGCGAGCGGCGAGCTCGAGGACCGCATCGACGAGCTGACGCAGCAGGCCGAGGCCATCCGCGCGCAGATGCGCAGCCTGGAGCGCAAAGTTGCTGAAATCGACGCGATCGTTACGGCGCCGGACCTCCTGCCCGTGGCCGCCAACGGGTAAGGCCAAACGTCAAAAATGTCTGCATTCCCAGACACTTTGCCGCGGGTGACCGACGCCAAACGGCGACAGCGTCGGGGTGTGTATGTAGGACGAAAATTTTTTATGGCGAGGCAGGGGCCTGATTTTTCGCGACTTAA
>CAZIZD010000216.1:0-7842 GCA_964543615.1 uncultured Alcaligenaceae bacterium
CCCCGTCGCGCTGATCGTCGTAGTGCCGAA
Organism: uncultured Alcaligenaceae bacterium; assembly: GCA_964543615.1. Lineage (GTDB taxonomy): Bacteria > Pseudomonadota > Gammaproteobacteria > Burkholderiales > Casimicrobiaceae > VBCG01. Next base: position 31 of record CAZIZD010000216.1, read on the forward strand.
TGTGCTCGTCGTGTCGCCGAGCGTGCCGGCCGGCAACGTGAAGGACCTCATCGTGCTCATGAAGGCCAATCCGGAGAAGTTCTCCTACGGATCGTCGGGCGTGGGCAGCACGCAGCATCTCGCGGGCGAGGCCTTCAATCTCGCGGCCGGCACCAAGGCCACGCACATTCCCTACAAGGGCTCGGCGCAGGCACTCGCCGATCTCGTCGGCGGCCAGATCCAGCTCGACTTCGACACCACCTCCTCGGCCATGGCGTTCATCAAGGGCGGCAAGGTCAAGGCGCTCGCGGTGATGAGCCCCAAGCGCACGCCCGAGCTGCCCGATGTGCCCACGCTCGCCGAAGCCGGATTGCCCGGCGTCGAGATGACCACGTGGTACGGGCTCTTCGTCACCGCGGGCACGCCCAAGGCGGTCGTCGACAAGCTCTACGCCGAGACCATGAAGGCGATCAAGGACCCCGAGGTCGCGAAGAGGCTCGTGGGCCTCGGCGGCGAGCCCGGCAACGCGACGCAAGCGGAGTTCGCGGCGCTCGTGAAGAGCGACTACGACCGCTTCGGCAAGCTCATCAAGGACGCGAACGTCAAACTGGAATGAGCGAGGCACGCCGCATGAAGCCCACCATCGCCCTCTTCACCGGCGACCCCGCGGGCATCGGTCCCGAGCTCGTCGGCAAGCTCCTTGCGCAGACCGGCGCGCTTTCCGAGGCGAACATCCGACTCGTCGGTGCCCGATCGGTGGTCGAGGATGGCCTGCGCGCCGCGGGCGCGAGCGTGAACGTCGAACCGCTCATGGTCGACTGGCCCTGGCGCGACGCGAGCGGGTTCGCGCACGGCGAGGTCTCGCGCAAGAACGGCGAGTACATGCTCGCGGGTCTCGCACTCGGATTGCAGATGTGCGAGCGCGGCGAGGCCGACGCGATGTGCTTCGCGCCGCTCAACAAGGCGGCGCTTCGCGCGGGCGGCATGCAGCACGCCGACGAGCTCCACTACTTCTGCGAGAAGCTCCACTTCGCGGGACCGTCCGTCGAGTTCAACGTGCTCGAGTCGCTGTGGACCTCGCGGGTGACCTCGCACGTGCCGCTCAAGGACGTGAGCGGTCTCCTCACGCGCGAGGGCATCGCCGAGGGCGTCGGGCTCCTCACGCGCGGGCTCGTGTCGTCGGGCATCGCAAACCCGCGCATCGCGGTGTGCGGCCTCAATCCGCACAACGGCGACAACGGCGCGTTCGGACGCGAGGAGATCGACGTCATCGCGCCGGGCGTCGAGCTCGCACGTGCGCGCGGCTTTCCCGCCGACGGCCCTTTCCCCGCCGACACGATCTTCGTTCGTGCAACACGCAAGGACGGGCAAGGTTACGACGGCGTGCTCACGATGTACCACGACCAGGGCCAGATCGCGATGAAGCTCATGGGATTCGACCGCGGCGTCACGGTGCCGGGCGGACTTCCGATCCCCATCGCGACACCCGCGCACGGCACCGCGTACGACATCGCGGGCAAGGGTGTGGCCAACCTGGGCGCGATGCGCAATGCCTTCGCGCTCGCGTGCAGGATGGGCACCACGCGGCGCACGAATGCGAGCCGCTGACGAACGACAACACGAGATCCGCAAGGGAGGACATCCGATGCTTCGCAGGAGCTTCATCGCCGCCGCGGCCGTTGCCTTCGTGGCGCTCGCGCCGCTCGCGCACGGCCAGGGCGCTTACCCCACCAAGCCGATCCGCCTCGTCGTGCCGTTCGCGCCCGGCGGCACTTCGGAGATCGTCGCGCGCGCCGTTGCGCAGCAGCTGTCGACCCAGCTCGGCCAGTCGGTATTCGTCGAGAACAAGGCAGGCGGCGCGGGCACCATCGCGATGGCCGAGGTCGCGAAGGCGGCGCCGGATGGCTACACGCTCATCCTGGGACACGTGGGCACGCTCGCGGTGAATCCGTATGCGATGGGCAAGCAGCCGTACGACGTCAACCGCGACTTCGTGCCCGTGGCGCTGCTCGCGCGCGTGCCGAACCTCTTCGTGCTCAACGCCAACGTCCCCGCCAAGGACTTCAAGGAGTTCGTGGCGCTCGCCAAGAAGGAGCCGGGCAAGCTCAACTACGGCTCCGCGGGCAACGGCAGCGCGGGCCATCTCGCCTTCGAGTACCTGAAGCTCGTGGCGGGCATCGACGTCGTGCACGTCCCGTACAAGGGAACCGGTCCGCAATTGCAGGACCTGATCGGCGGCCGCCTCGACGCGTCGTCGGCGGGCCTGCCGGCGCTCATGGCGCAGATCAAGTCGGGCAAGCTGCGCCCGATCGCCGTGGGAACGCCGCAACGCGTCCCGGTGCTGCCCGACGTCCCGACGGTGGCGGAGCTCGGCTACAAGGACTTCGAGACCTCGCAGTGGTACGGGATCATGGCGCCCAAAGGCACGCCCAAGGAAATCGTCGCGAGGCTCAACAGCGAGATCAACAAGGCGCTTGCGTCTTCGGCCGTCACGCAGCGATTCGCCGAGGACAACGCGGCCTCGGGCGTAGGCACGCCCGAGGACTTCGCGGTGTTCATCGGCAAGGAGCAGGCGCGCTGGAAGGAAGTGGTCGAACGCGGCAACATCCGCATCGAGTAGCGGATCGCGCCGCGCCCGCGGTCATCCTCGCAGCGGCAGAGTCGCTTCGAACTTCGGAGGCCGGCGCGCCTTCGTCGCCTGCTCGAACGCGTACGCAAGCTTGATGAGCTTCGCCTCGCTGTACGCTCCCGCGAAGAACGAAAGTCCCGCCGGCAGTCCGAACGCGAATCCCGCCGGCACCGTGATGTGCGGATAGCCCGCGACCGCGGGCATCTGCGCGACCCCGCCACCCCGATAGTTGTCCCCGTTGGCATAGTCGATCATCCACGCCAGGGGAGCCGACGGCGCGACGAGCGCGTCGAGCTTGTGCGCCGCGAGCGCCGCGTCGATGCCCTTCTCGCGCGAAAGCAGGCGATTCATCGCAAGCGCCTTCTGGTAGTCCGGTTCGGTGAGCGGGCCTTTCTGCAGCGCCTGCAGCATGATCTCCTGTCCGAAGTACGGCATCTCGCGCGAGGCGTTGCGCGCGTTGAACGCGACCACGTCGGCAAGCGAGCGCACCGGCACCGAAGGCCCGACGCCGGCGAGATAGGCGTCGAGCCCCGCCTTGAACTCGTACAGCAGGACCAGGAATTCGCTGTCGCCGATCTTGCCGTGCGATGGCATCTTCACCGGATCGACGATGATCGCGCCCGCGTCCTTCATCGCGGCGATGCCTTCCTCGATCACGCGATCGACGCGATCGTTGCTGCCGAAGAAGTCGCGCGCCACACCGATGCGCGCGCCCTTGAGCCCCGCGGGATCGAGCGCCTTGGTGTAGTCCTTGGCCTTGCCCTTGCCCGCGCGCGTCGCGGGATCGCGCGGATCCACGCCCGCCATCGCGGTGAGCAACGCGGCCGCATCCGCCACGCTGCGCGTCATCGGGCCTGCCGTGTCCTGCGAATGCGCGATTGGGATGACGCCGGAGCGGCTCACGAGGCCCACCGTTGGCTTGATCCCCACGAGCCCGCACACTGACGCGGGGCTCGTGATCGAGCCGTCGGTCTCGGTGCCCACGGCGACCGCGCACAGGTCGGCGGCGATGGCGGCGCCCGAACCGGAGCTCGATCCGCTCGTGTTGCGATCGAGCGCGTACGGGTTGCGCGTCTGTCCGCCGCGTCCGCTCCAGCCCGACGTGGATCGCGTGCTGCGGAAGTTGGCCCACTCGGAGAGATTGGTCTTGCCGAGGATCACGCAGCCCGCCGCGCGAAGGCGCTCGACCAGGTACGCATCGCGTGCAGCGGCGTGATCGGCGAGCGCGAGCGAGCCCGCGCTCGTGCGCATCCTGTCCGCGGTGTCGATGTTGTCCTTGAGCAGCACCGGGATGCCGTGCAGCGGGCCCCGCGGCCCCTTCTCCTTGCGCTCGCGGTCGAGGCGCTCGGCAATGGCGAGCGCATCGGGATTGCGCTCGATGATTGCGTTGATCGACGGTCCCGCGCGATCGATCGCGTCCATGCGCGCGAAGTACATCTGGGCGATCGACACGGCGCTCTGCCCGCCCGACTGCATGAGGGCCGCGAGACTCGCGACCTCGGCTTGCGCGATTTCGGAAGACGGCATGGCTTGCGCGTTGGCGTTGCGGAGGTTGGCGGCCAGGGCGGTGCCCGCCGCGGCGAGTCGCAGAAGGTCTCTTCGGTCCATCACTCGAACTTGGCGATGAAGGGGAACTCGGAGGTGCAGGGCTTGCCTGCGCACGTGCCCGGGCGGTACTTCGCGCGCATGAGGGCTTCGGCGGTGACCTTGGAGACGGTCTCGCCCGGTGTCGCGTAGATGGTGGTTGCGAGCGGCTCGCCTTTCTCGTCCACTTTCACCGTGAGGAAAAGGTCGCCCGTGCCGACCTTGCCGTCGGCCAGCGTGAAGGCGATCGACTGTGCGATGGGAAGCAGGCCCTCGACGGGATACGGCGGGACGTGATCCGGGGGAAGATCCTTGAACAGCGCACGGAACGCGGCGCGCTGCTCCGCGGTGAGCTTGTCGTAGGGCTCCCCGGCGGCGATGGTCATGGTGGGCAGCGCCCGGCGGATTCGTGAGCCCGTCTCGGCACGCGCCTGCGTGAGCGGGATCGTCACCTGCGCGAGCAGGGTATCGGGCGCCGGGGCCGCGGTGGACGGCAAGGCGACGAGCGCGACCGAGAGCGCCGCCAGGAGTCGTGCGATGTGCGTGTGCATGGTCGGACCTCCGCGCGCATATTGCCACGCGCGTTTGGCAGCCGCACGCGATTGCGTTAGATTGCCCCGCACAACACGACGTTTCGAGGAGGATCCCCGATGTTGCGAGTTGCCATTGCGCTGTGCGCCGCCTTCGCATGCCTGCCCGTGCACGCGCAGGACTATCCGTCGCGTCCCGTCAAGATCGTCGTGCCGTTCGCGGTGGGCGGACCCGCGGACATCTACGCGCGTTACATCGGCGCCAAGCTCGGCGAGTCGCTGGGCCAGCCGTTCGTGATCGAGAACAGGCCGGGCGCGGGCGCCGTCACCGGCACGGACGCCGCGGCCAAGTCGGCGCCCGACGGATACACGCTGCTCCTCATGTCGAACGCGCACACCGTCAACGAGACGCTCATCCCGAACAAGCCGTACGCGCTCGCGCGCGACTTCGTGCCGGTCGCGCCCATCAACTACTCGGATCTCATGATCGTGGTGAATCCGAACGTGAAGGCGAGCACGCTGCAGGAATTCGTGGCGCTTGCAAAGTCGCAGCCCGGCAAGCTCAACTACGCCTCGTCGGGACCCGGCACGCCGTATCACATGGCCGGCGAGCTCTTCAAGTCGATGGCCGGCGTGGACATCGTGCACGTGCCCTACAAGGAGAGCTCCGCCGCGCGCACGGGCGTGATCGGTGGCCAGGTCGACATGATGTTCGACGCGGTCACGACCATGAACGAGCAGGCCAAGGCCGGCAAGGTGCGCGCGCTCGCCACCAGCGGCAAGGCGCGCTCTGCCGTCACGCCCAGCGTGCCCACCGTCTCCGAGGCTGGCGTGCCCGGCTACGAGGCGGTGATCTGGCTCGGCGTGCTGGCACCCAAGGGCACGCCGCCCGCGGTCGTGGCCAAGCTCAACGCGGAGATCGCGAAGATCGTGAACAAGCCCGAAACGCGCGCCGAATGGGCCAGGCAAGGCGCCACACCCATGGCCATGCCGCCCGACGAGTTCTCGAAGTACGTCGGCGACGACATCGCGAAGTGGAAGAAGGTGATCGAGGTGTCGGGAGCCAAGCCCGACCAGTAGGAAGCCATTAGGAAGTCAGGGAGCGCGGCCGCGAAGGGCGATCACTTGATCGACGTGTTGCCGGCGCGCGGCGCACGCGCTACATTACCGTATGTTTATACGGTAATCGGATCATGCGCTTTCGCGTCCTTCGCCTGCGACACCGCGGCCGCGCGCTGCCGCGGCGCGAATGGCAGGCGCGCGAGCCGAGCACGGGCGACCTCCGCGTCGAGCAACTCTTCGACGACGAGTTGCTGCGTCATCTGCGGCTCGCGCGCCTGGTCGATCCCAATCGATCGGCAGGACCCGATGCCCTGCCCGCGCTCTACGATCCCGTGCTCGTCGCGATGAGCCCGCAGGCATTCACCCTCATGGGGTTCGAGCGCATCGAGGGCGTGGAATTCGCGCAGTCGTGGCTGGTCGCGATGCCTTGAGGCCGCGGCGCGAGCGCGCGCTCAGGTCACGAAGATGCGCGCGATGTCATCGGAGCTCACGGGCTTGACGAGGTGGCCGTCGAAGCCCGCGTCGCGCGTGCGCCGGCGATCGTCTTCCTGCCCCCATCCGGTGAGCGCGAAGAGCTTCGGCTGGCGCAGATCCTTGTTCGCGCGCACGCGGCGCGCCACCTCGTAGCCGTCGATGCCGGGCATCCCGAGATCGAGGAACACCACGTCGATCTGCTGGCCCGCCAGCGTCTCGAGCGCCTCGGCGCCCCCGTGGGCCACGTGCGTCCGATGTCCGAGCTCGCGCATGAGGAGCTCGAGCGCGGCCGCGGCGTCGCGGTTGTCGTCGACCAGCAGCACCCTCTGCTGCGGAATCATGGTCGGGGGCACCTGGGGCGGACGAATCTCGTCATCGCGCGCGCGGGCGATCGGCAGCCGCACGACGAACTCCGATCCCTTGCCCGCGCCCTCGCTCACGACGCCGATGTCGCCGCCATGCAGCTCGACGATCTTGCGCGAAAGCGCGAGGCCCACGCCCAACCCCGTGCCGGCATCCCCGCGCTCGATGCGGCCGCGCACGAACATGTCGAAGATGCGCTCGTGGAACTCCGGCTCGATGCCGCAGCCGCTGTCCCGCACGCGAATGGTCGCGTAGCTTTCGTTGCGATCGACCACGAGCGCGATGTCGCCGCCCGGCGGCGTGTAACGCGCGGCATTGTTGAGAAGGCTCACGATGAGCTGCGTGATGCGGTGCGCATCGCCCGTCACCACGAGGCCCGGGACGCGCCGCTCGAGCGTGAGTCGATGGCCGCGCGACTCGATCTGCGGACTCGCGGTCTCGACCGCGGACTCGACGACGCCGTCGATCGCCACCGGCACGCGCTCGATCGCAATCACGCCGCGCGTGATGCGCGCCATGTCGAGGATGTCGTCGACGATTCGCGTGAGCTGCGCCGTCTGGCGCTCGATCATCTCGCGCATCGCCGCCTGAGAGGGGTGATCGGCTGGCAGCCGCGCCATCAGCTGCGCGGCGTTGCGGATGGGCGCAAGCGGATTGCGAAGCTCGTGGGCGAGCACCGCGATGAAGTCTCCCACGTTGCGCGCCGCCTGCTCGAGCGACTGGATGTGCCGGCGATCCGTGAGGTCCTGCGTGATCTGCGCGAAGCCGCGCAGGCGCTCGTCGTTCTCGTAGAGCGGCGTGATGACCACGCGCGCCCAGAAGCGCTCGCCGCTCTTGCGCACGCGCCACGCCTCCATCTCCACGCGTCCCGTGCGCCGCGCCGCGGCGAGCTCCTCCCACGGCCGCGTGGCGCGGTCCTCCTCGGAGTAGAAGCGCGAGAAGTGCGCACCCAGGATCTCGTCGCGCTCGTAGCCCGTGATGCGCTCGCCGCCGCTGTTCCAGCTCGTCACCGCGCCATCCACGTCGAGCATGCACACGGCGTAGTCGGTCACGCTTTCGACCAGCAGCCTGAATCGTTCCTCGCTCTGCCGGAGCGCTTCCTCGTGCATGCGCCGGCCGGTGAGATCGCGCGTGATCTTGGAAAAGCCGATGAGGCGGCCGTGGTCGTCGCGCAATGCAGTTATCACGACG
>CAZIZD010000217.1:0-7820 GCA_964543615.1 uncultured Alcaligenaceae bacterium
CGCAGCGGCAGCTCGTTCGTCTTTTACCTGCAGCTGCCCGAGGCGCGGCGCCGCGACGCGCGGCGCGTGGTGCCCGGCATCCCGTGGTGGGTCGAGGTTCCCGACGCCTCGTGGCAGCGTCCGGAAGGGCCCGGTTCGCACGTGCACGCGCGCCCGGAACATCCCGTCGTGCACTTGTCGTGGCACGACGCGCAGGCGTATTGCGCCTGGTCGGGCACGCGGCTGCCGGACGAGGCGGAGTGGGAGTGCGCGGCGCGCGGAGGCCTCGAGGGCAGGCGCTTCCCTTGGGGCGACGAGCTCGCTCTCGCGGGCGAGCCGCGCTGCAACGTGTGGCGCGGCATGTTCCCCAATGCGCCCGCGCCCGGGTGGTCGCCCGGTCCGGTGGACGCGCGCACGGGCGAGGCCAACGGCTTCGGCCTCTACAACACGTGCGGAAATGTGTGGGAGTGGTGCGCGGACTTTTTCACGCCCGGCCGGCGCAACCTGCGCGGCGGATCGTTCCTGTGCCACGACTCGTACTGCAACCGCTATCGCGTCGCCGCGCGCAATTCGAACACGCCGTCGACGACGGCGAGCAACATCGGATTTCGCGTGGCTGCGTGACGCAGCGGCCTACGCCGCGCGCACAACCGAGCGCCGGCGCAGCACCACGACCAGCACGAGCGCCATCGCGCAAAAGATCGCGAACGAAATCTGCGCGAGCGTGAGCCCGAGAATCGTGAACGACGTGTCCGAGCAGTCTCCTTTTGCCTCGAAGATCTTCGTGACCACATCGGTGACCGGCAGCGTGTCCATCATGTACGAGAGGCTCGCCGAGCAGGTCGCGGCCTGCGCCTCCGGAAAGATCTGCAGCTTCGACTGGTAGGCGGCGACACCGCCGCCCATCAGCACCAGCGCGAGTGCCACGAACCACAGCGTGCCGCGCAGCCGGGGGCGTGCACCCGTCGCGGCGATGCCGAAGAACACGAACGCAAGCGTGAAGTACGTGTAGCGCTGGATCATGCACAGCGGACAGGGTTCGACCATCAGCACGTGCTGCACGAAGAAGCTGCCGCCGACGAGCGCGACGCAAGCCGCGCACAAGGCGGCGGCCACGCGCGAGGGCGTCAAAATGGGGCTGTTGGAAAGCGGGATCGCAAGACCGTTCATGACATCGTGAAAACAATGATGGAATGATGACATCGTGCGCCCGCGCGCGCCGCTCTGCCGTGATCCAGGTCATGGTTGCGGTGCGGGGAGGTGCAACCCGCTTCCGGTCTTTCGTCGCCGCTCCCCGGGCGCGCCATTGAACCGCCGCCGCGGCGGCCTTATCCTCTCTTGTTCGACGTCGCAGAAAGTGCGCTTGCCATGAAGCTCAACGACCTGGCGCTCCGCCATGCGGGCCAACTCCCGGCACAGTCCATCTCCGAGGACGTGCTGCGCGAGAAATATGCCAAGGGCGACGAGCGCACCATCGGCGACGTGCGCAGGCGCATCGCCCGCGCGCTGGCGCAGATCGAGGCGCCCGCGCGGCGCGAGGAGTGGGAGCAGGCGTTCTTCGCCGCGCAGGAGGCGGGCTTCATCGCGGGCGGACGCATATGCTCCGCCGCGGGCACCGACCTCAAGGCGACACTCATCAACTGCTTCGTGCAGCCCATCGGCGACGCGATCTCCGCCGACGACAAGACCGCGGTCGGCATCTACGACGCCCTCCAGCAGGCCGCCGAGACGATGCGCCGCGGCGGCGGCGTGGGCTACGACTTCTCGCCCATCCGCCCCGCGGGCGCGTGGGTCAAGGGCACGCAGAGCAGCGCGTCGGGGCCGCTCTCCTACATGCGCGTGTTCGACGAGTCGTGCAAGACCGTCGAGTCGGCGGGCTCGCGCCGCGGCGCGCAGATGGGCATCCTGCGCTGCGACCATCCGGACGTGCGCGACTTCATCCACGCGAAGGACAAGGGCGACTTCCGCAACTTCAATCTATCGGTCGCGTGCACGCAGGCGTTCATGGAAGCGGTCGACGGCGACCGCCCGTGGGACCTCGTGCACGAGGCGGCGCCGGGCGCCGAAGCGCGTGCCGCGGGTGCCCACCAGCGCGACGATGGCAAGTGGGTCTATCGCACGGTGCGTGCGCGCGATCTCTGGAACGAGATCATGCTGTCGACGTACGACCACGCCGAGCCGGGCGTGATCTTCATCGACACCGTCAATCGCGATAACAACCTCGCGTATTGCGAGGCGATCGCGGCCACGAATCCGTGCGTCACCGGTGAGACTTGGGTGCATACCGCACAAGGTCCGCGGCAGGTCGCAGAACTCGTCGGCGTTCCCTTCCTCGCGATGGTTGACGGCAAGGCCCATGCATCGGGCCCCGAAGGGTTCTTCAGGACGGGGACCAAGCCCATCGTGGCCCTGCGGACCGTCGAGGGATACGCGTTGCAATTGACCGCCGACCACAAGGTGCGCCGCGTGAGCCGCATGACGCGGCATGAGCGCGACACCGAATGGGTCGCCGCGGGTGACCTGCGTGCGGGCGACAAGGTCGTGCTTCACGACCATCGTGCGTTGCCCGCCTGGGCGGGCCGCTATGGCGACGCCGAAGGCTACCTCATGGGCCTGCTCATTGGCGATGGCATCCTGCACCCGGAGGGTCGCGCGATCCTGTCGGTTTGGGATCCCGCGATGCAGATCGCGGCCAACGGCGACGTCGTGCACTCGACGGCGGCGGCGGGCATCGTGCGTGCCGCCGAGGAAGCCATTGCGCGCATCGGGCATCGCGAGGGATACGCGACCTTCGGCAAGCCCATCGCGGGCCGCAACGAAGTGCGCAAGGCCTCGAAGCCGTTGTGGGACATTGCACGGTCGCTCGGTCTTTCGAGTGGACACAAGCACGTGACCCCGGAAGTCGAGCGTTGTTCGTCTGCCTTCACGGTGGCGTTCCTGCGCGGTTACTTCGACGCCGACGGCTCGGTGCAAGGCGACCAGGCCAAGGGTGTGAGCGTCCGTCTGACGCAGACGCACCTGCCGGACCTGGAAGCGGTGCAGCGCATGCTCCTGCGTCTTGGCATCGTGTCGTCGATCTACCGCGATCGGAAGGCGGCGGGCCGCAAGCTCATGCCCGACGGCAACGGGGGTCGGAAGGAATACGCGACACGGGCTGTTCACGAGCTCGTCATCAGCGGCGAGAGTCTCGTGCGCTACGCCGGGATCGTCGGCTTTTCCGATGCGCAGAAGCGCACGCGCCTAGACCGGACGATCGGCCAGTACAAGCGAGCGGTGAACAGCGAACGGTTCGTCGCGACCGTGAAATCGGTTGCCGACGACGGCGTCGAAGACGTCTACGACGTCAACGTGGCCGACGTGCACGCCTTCGACGCCAACGGCCTCTACGTCCACAACTGCGGCGAGCAGCCTCTCCCGCCCTACGGCTGCTGCGATCTCGGCAGCCTCGATCTCACGGCCTTCGTCCGCGACCCGCTCACACCCGGCGCGACCTTCGATCTCGACGCCTATCGCAAGGTCGTCGCCATCGCCGTGCGCATGCTCGACGATGTCCTCGATGCCACCGTCTGGCCACTGCCGCAGCAGCAGCGCGAGGCGATGGCCAAGCGCCGCATCGGACTCGGCTTCACGGGCCTCGGCGATGCGCTGCTCGAGCTCAACCTTCGATACGACAGCGACGAGGGGCGCGCAAGAGCGGCCGAGCTCGCACGGGAGACGTGCCTTGCCGCGTACTGGGCCTCGGTCGAGATCGCGAAGGAGAAGGGCGCGTTCCCGCTCTTCGACGCGGACCGCTATCTGGCACCGCCGGGCTTCGCCTCGCGCCTGCCCGGTGATCTGCAGGCGGCCATCCGCACGCACGGCATCCGTAACAGCCATCTCCTTTCGATCGCACCCACCGGCACCATCTCGCTCGCGTTCGCCGACAACGCGAGCAACGGCATCGAGCCGCCGTTCTCGTGGCGCTACACGCGCAAGAAGCGCATGCCCGACGAGAGCATGAAGGAGTACGCGGTCGAGGATCACGCGTATCGCCTGTTCAAGCACGTCCACGGCATCGACGACGGCGTGACGCTCGTCGCGTACGAAACGGGAAGCGCGCACGCGCCGGGCCGCGTGTGGTCCGATGCCGAGGGCAAGCGCTACGCGATGCTTCCCGCGCACTTCGTCACCGCGCTGGACATGCACGCGCTGGACCACATGCGCATGAGCGCCGCGGTGCAACCGTGGGTCGACAGTGCGATCAGCAAGACGGTCAACGTGCCCGCGGACTATCCGTTCGCGGAGTTCCAGGACCTCTACCTTCTCGCGTGGAAGGCAGGGCTCAAGGGCATCACGACCTATCGTCCGAATGCCGTGCTCGGCGCGGTGCTGTCCACCACCGAGGCGCAGCCGGCGGCGAAGGAAGATCTCGACCAGACCGATCCCGATCGTCGCGTGCGTTTGCAGGCCACGGTGCAGCCGCCGCTCGCGAGCCTGCGCTGGCCGGGACGTCCCGAGCTGCCCAATGGCAATCCGTGCTGGACCTATGTCGTGCGCCATCCGCATGGCGACTTCGCGGTGTTCATCGGCCACGTCGAGAATGGCGGTCGCGTGCCTTTCGAAGTGTGGGTGAACGGCGCGGAGCAGCCACGCGGGCTCGGCGCACTTGCCAAGACGCTGTCGATGGACATGCGCGCGGAAGACCGGCGCTGGCTCGACAAGAAGTTGAAAGCGCTGGAGCGCACCACCGGCGACGACGGCTTCGACCTCGCGATGCCGCCCGACGGGGCCAGAGTGCGCATGCCGAGCCTCGTCGCGGGGTTCGCCGCACTCGTGCGTCATCGCTGCGAGGAGCTGGGCGCCTTCGCCGACGCAGGTGCGGCCTCCCCCGTGATGGACGCGCTGATGGGTCCGAAGGAGCCGAAGGCGGGGCCTGACGGAACGCTCTCGTGGACCGTCGACGTCGCCAATCACGCCACCGGCGACGACTTCGTGATGTTCCTCAAGGAGCTCGTCATGCCCGACGGGCAGCGCCGCCCCTACTCGATGTGGTTGTCGGGCGAGTACCCGAAAGCCTTCGACGGCCTGTGCAAGGCGCTGTCGCTCGACATGCGCGTGACCGATCCCGCGTGGATCGCGATGAAGCTGCGCAAGCTCCTGAACTACGGCGAGAGCAACGGCGCGTTCATGGCGCGCACGCCGGGATCGGACAAGAGTGCAACGTATCCGTCCACCATCGCGTATCTCGCGCGCCTCATGATCCACCGCTACGCGATGCTCGGCATCCTCACGGAGGATGGCTATCCCGTCGCGCATGCTGGCATCCTGAGCGTGCCGGCTGCCGAGCGCGCGGCGAGCACGGAGCAGAAGGTGATCGCAGGCAGGAAGTGTCCCGAGTGCGGCAACCGCGCGCTCATCAAGAAGGATGGGTGCGAGTTCTGCACGCAGTGTGGGCACGTGGGGGCGTGCGGGTGATCGCGCGCAAGGTTGTCGTGGTACTGGCGGCACTTGCGCTCGCTGCGACGGCCGCCCTCGCGGCCGATCCGCCGCCCGCGGCCGCTCCGCCCAATCCCCAGCGGCAGCTTCTCGCCGCGCTGACCGAGCTGCTGCAAAAGGACCCGCGCCACGTCGGCGCGATCTACGTTGCCGCGCGCACGGCCGCGGCGCTCGGCGACGAAGCCACCGCCATCGTGTGGCTCGATCGCCTCGAGGAAGTCGGCATGGACGACGAGCTCGACCCCGACGACTTCGGCGCGTTCGCGCAGACGCCCGCGTATCGCGAGCGCGCGGCGCGCTTCGCGGCGCGATCGCTACCGGTCGGCAAGCCCACGCGAACGAGCGAGCTCAAGTGCGCCGGCCTGCTGCCGGAAGGCACGGCATGGGATCCCAAGCGGCGCGAGCTCCTCGTGTCGAGCGGACGGCGGCGCACGGTGGTTGCCGTCGCCGCGGACGGCACCTGCCGCGACGTCGTGCCCGAAGCGGACGGCGGGCTCCTTGCGGTGCTCGGCATGACGGTCGATGCGGGCAGCGATGCGCTGTGGGTGGCGAGCGCCGCGGCGCCCTTCATGATCGACCCCAAGCCCGCGGAGCCCGGCCGCACGATGATCTCGCGCATCGACCTCGCACGCGGCCGCGTGACGGCGTCGTATCCGCTCGCAGGGCCGGGGCTCCTCAACGACGTGGCGCTCGCGCGCGACGGCACGCTCTACGCCACGGACTCGCGCGGGGGCGGGATCTACCGGCTGCCACGCGGCGGCAGTGCGCTGCAGCCCGTGCTCGCGCCCGGCACCCTGGAGAGCCCCAACGGCATCGTCGTGCTCGCGGGCGGCGAGCTGCTGGTCGCGGACTTCGACGGCCTGGCCCTCGTTCGCAATCCGGCGGGCGACAAGCCGCAGGTGGCGCGGCTCGCGACACCCGACCAGCTCTACCTCGGTGGCGTCGACGGACTCATGCGCAGCGGAAGCACGATCGTCGCGATCCAGAACCTCGTGGGCCGCACGCGCGTCTGGAAGCTCGCCATCGATGCCGGTCGCGCGCGCGTGACGCAGGCGACCGTGCTGATGCGCGGGCATCCCGATTTCCTCAATCCGACCACCGGTGTCCTCGTAGGCGACCGGCTGATCTTCGTCGCCGACACGAAGCTTCAGGCGGCGAAGCCCGACGGCAGCCTCTCGGCGCTGCCGCCCGGCCGCCGCGGACATCGCGTGCTGGAACTCGCGATCGCTCCGTCCCGCTAGACGTCGCGCCCGCCTTCGATCACCCGCCGTCGACCCACTCGCGCAACCGCGCGTACACCTCCGGACTCGACAGGAGGTCGAGATGTCCGGTGCCGTACGCGATGTAGCGATGGCCTTCGGGCGCTTCGAGCCCGAGTGCGCTGCGGACCTGCACGAGTCCGTCGCCGCGCACCGTGGCACCGGGCTTGCGCGGCGCCTTCTGCGTGCTTCCCGCGATCGCATACGCATTGACGTGCGCAGGCAGGGGCGTCGCGCAGCGCAGTCCGTGACGCAGGTCCTGGATGCCTTCGCTTCGCAGCTTGCCAAGACGCGCGAAGGGCGCCGAATAGGGGCTGATACCGACCACGTGGTCCACCCACGCGCCGGCGCGCTCGAGGGGTGCGCCGAGGTGCGGCGTGCCGAGCGAGACGAAGGCATCGACGCGATCGATCCACGCGTGACCGTTGCGCAGCGCGCTCTCGATGGCGCTGCGCGCCACGAGACCACCCATGCTGTGACCGGCGAGCACGATGCGGTCGAGCGGGCCGGGCCAGGCCTCTACCAGCGCCTGCATCAGCGCGTCGAGGTCCGCGCCGTTGGTGGCGATCGCCTGCCCGGTGTTGTAGTGAAGGTAGACCGGCGTGACGTCGAGATCGCGCGCGAGCGCCGCGCCGTGATCGTGACCGTCGCGGCGCCACATGAGGTCGTTCATGCAAAGGCCGTGCGCCAGCACGACGACGCTGGCCGTCGCCGCGGGAAACGCCGCCGCGAGAGCCTCTTGCGTGAGTGCAACGGGGACGCCGGCGTTGCGCACCTGCATGGGAATGGCCAGCGGATTGCGCGTCCGCGCGAGGTGATCGCCGAACACGCCGTTGAGCACGGCCAGCGCGGCCTCGCGCTTGGGTGACGAGGCGCTTTCACCCGCGCGCGCCGCGAGGCGTCCGAGCACTGCATCCGCGCCCGCACCCACCACGCGCGTGACCCCACGCACGGATTTGTAGACGAATCCCGTGATGCCGCGCGTGCGATCGCCGCGTGACTTGCCGATCGGCAAACGCACGTCCGCGACCGTGCGGTGCATGGCTTCGACGAGGTTGGTGACCCCGAGCGTGGCGTCGATTGCCAGGCGTTGCAGGCCGTGCAGGT
>CAZIZD010000218.1:0-7807 GCA_964543615.1 uncultured Alcaligenaceae bacterium
CGGACAAAGCGGTGAAGACGGGGTACGCCGGCTTTGCGTGGGACCCGGACGAATTCGCGCGCAAGATGGCCGACGCGCGCGCGCGTCTCGCGCTGATCGGCCGCCCTTCGCGCGCGCTCCCGCCGGGCCAGTACCGCGCCTACCTCGCTCCTGCTGCGATGGAAGAGATCGCCGGTGTTCTCTGCTGGGGCGGATTCTCCGGGCGCGCGCTCGCCACCAAGCAGAGCGCGCTCGGCAGGATGCGCGAAGGCGCCGCGCTCGATCCGCGCGTGTCCTTCGCGGAAGACACGTCAGGCGGGGTCGCGCCGTCGTTCCAGGCGGAAGGCTTCGCGCGCCCGGACCGCGTGCCGCTCGTCGAAGCGGGCAGGCTCGTGGGTGCGCTCGTGAGCCCGCGCACCGCGCGCGAATTCGGCCTCGCCGAGAACGGCGCCAACGGATACGAGATGCCCGAATCGCTCTCGATGGAAGGCGGAGCGCTGCCTTCCGCAGATGCGCTCGCGGCCCTCGACACAGGGCTCGCGATCGGCAACCTGCACTACCTCAACTATTCCGACCGCCCGGCGTGCCGCATCACCGGCATGACGCGCTTCGCGACGTTCTGGGTCGAGCACGGCAAGATCGTGGCGCCGGTCGACGTCCTGCGCTTCGACGACACGCTCTATCGCCTGCTCGGCGAGAATCTCGAGGACCTCACGCGCGAGACCGAGTTCATGCTCGACGCGGGCACCTATCAGGCGCGGCAGCTTGCGAGCGTGCGCGTGCCGGGCGCGCTGGTGAAGGCGATGGCCTTCACGCTGTAGCGCGGGCCTGCCACCCCTTCGGGATCGACGCCAGCAGCCGCTGCGTGTACGGCTCCCTGGGGTTGCGGTAGATCTCGTCGGAGTTGGCGATCTCCACGATCTCGCCCTGGTTCATCACCATGACCTGGTCGGAGATGTACTTCACGACGGCGAGGTCGTGCGAGATGAAGATGTAGGAGAGGCCGAACTCTGCCTGCAGGTCCTGCAGCAGGTTCAACACCTGCGCCTGCACCGAAACGTCGAGCGCGGAGACGGATTCGTCGCAGATGAGGATGTCGGGCCGCAGGGTGAGGCAGCGCGCGATCGCGATGCGCTGGCGCTGGCCGCCCGAGAACTCGTGCGGGTACTTGTAGAACGAGGTCTCCGCCAGTCCCACCTTCGCGAGGAGCTCGAACGCCATGTCGGTGCGTTCCTGCGCCGACTTGCCGATGCCGTGGATCTCCATCGGCTCGGTAAGGATCTGGCCCACGATGAAACGCGGATTGAGCGACGCGTACGGGTTCTGGAAGATGATCTGGATGCGGCGCTTGTACGGCATGAAGTCCTTCGCCGACATCGAGAGGATGTCCCTGCCGTCGAAGATCGCCTCGCCCGACGTCGCCTCGTGCAGGCGCATCAGCGTCATGCCGACGGTGGTCTTGCCCGACCCCGACTCGCCCACGAGCCCGAGCGTCTTGCCCTTCGGCAGGTCGAACGAGACCTTCTGCACGGCCTTGAACTCGCGCCGGCCGAAGATGCCCTCGCGCGCGTAGAAGCTCTTGCCCAGGTTACGCACCGACAGCACGATGTCGTCGGAGGGCGCCACGCCTCGCGTGCGCTCCTCGATCGACGGCATCGCGCCGTCCGCGCGCAGGAAGTCGTCGATGACGGGCAGGCGCGCGGGCCTGCGATCGAGATTCGGGCGGCACTGCAGCAGCGCCTTGGTGTACGCGTCGGACGGCGCCTCGAACACCTGCTTCGCAGGACCCTGCTCGCGCACCTCGCCGTTGCGCATCACGACCACGTGGTCGGCGATCTCGCCCACCACGGCGAGGTCGTGCGTGATGAAGAGCACCGACATCTGGTGCTTGCGCTGCAGGTCGCCGATGAGGTCGAGGATCTGCTTCTGGATCGTGACGTCGAGCGCCGTCGTGGGCTCGTCGGCGATGAGGAGCTTGGGCTCGCACGCGATGGCCATGGCGATCATCACGCGCTGCTGCTGTCCGCCGGACATCTGCGACGGGAAGTAGTCGATGCGCCGCTCGGGCTCGGGGATGCCCACTTCGGCGAGCACCTCGACCGCGCGCTTGCGCGCCTGCGCGCCGGTCATGCCGCGGTGCAGTCGCAGGACCTCCTCGATCTGGAAGCCGACGGTGAACACGGGGTTCAGCGACGTCATGGGCTCCTGGAAGATCATCGAGATGTCGGCGCCGCGCAGCGCCTGCAGCTCGCGGCGCGCAAGGCCCGCGAGGTTGCGGCCGCCGTACATGATGCGGCTGGCCGGATCGACGATCGAGTTCTCGGGCGGAAGCAGGCCGAGGATCGCGAGCGACGTCACCGACTTGCCCGAGCCCGACTCGCCCACCAGCGCGACGGTGCTGTTGCGCGGGATGTCGAAGCTCACCTTCCTGACGGCATCGAACGTGGTGCGCCGGTCGAGACGGAACGAGATGGAGAGGTCGCGGACGCTGACCAGGGGCTCGGAGCGATTGGCGTTGGGGTTCATCTCAGTTGCCCTTGATGCCGCGCAGCTTCGGATCGAGCGCGTCGCGCAGCGCGTCGGTGAAGAGCGAGAACGCGGTGACCAGCACCGCCATCGTGCCGCCCGCCGCGGCGAGCTGCCACCACTTGCCGAGGAGGAGCTCGTTCTGCGCCTCGTTCAGCATCGAGCCCCACGACACGACGTCCACGGGCACGCCGAAGCCGAGGAACGACAGGATGACCTCGGACTTGATGAAGGCGACCACGAGGATCGACAGCTGAACGAGCACGACGTGCGAGACATTGGGGAAGATGTGCTTGAACATTCGGCGCGCGTTCGACGCGCCGATCGCGTCGGCTGCCTGCACGTACTCGCGTCCCTTGTGCTTCATGTATTCCGCGCGGATGAGGCGGAACACGCTCGTCCATCCCGTGAGCCCGAGGATCAGAACGATGGTGAGCGTGCCCTTGTGCTGCAGCACCGCGGCGACGGCGAAGATGAGCAGCAGGTACGGGATCGAGCTGAAGACGTTGTAGAACCAGTTGAGCGCGTCGTCGACCCAGCGGCCGTAGTAGCCCGCGACCGCGCCCAGCACGGTGCCGATGAGCGTCGCGACGATGGCGGCGGCGATGCCGACGAAGATCGACGTCTCCGAGCCCTTGATCGTCTTGGCGATCACGTCGCGGCCCCACTTGTCGGCGCCGAACGGGAGCGTGGCGCGGCGCGCCTCGCCCGGCGCGGCCTTGCCGGTCTTGGCCGCCTCGATGTCCTTCATCACGTCGGCGAGCGGGTCGACCGACTTGGCGTCGCCCGCGGCGGCGGGCGGGTTCTTCTGCGCCTCGATCTCCTTCATCACGTCGGCGAGCGGATCGGCGAACTTGGTATCGCCCTGTGCCTCCGGAGCGGTGGAAGGCGGCGGCGCGCCTGGTTCCGTCGCGGCAGGCGCCGCCGGCTGCGCAGGCTCGGGTGCCCCCTCGTCGGCGCCGACGAACGAAGGCGGCGCGTAGTTCGCGCCAATCTCGCGCGCCCAGTCCTTGGCGACCAGGCCTGCCCCGGAGAGCAGCATCATGACGACGAACGCGGCGACGATGGCGAGCGAGACCATCGCGACGCTGTCGCGGCGCAGGCGCCGCCAGGCGAGCGTCCACAGGCCCGGCGAGACGGTGTGGGGAATCTCGCGGGCTGCGAGGGGAGAACCGAGGGTGGTGTCGTTCATGCCGGTCTCCTCTAGCGCAGCTGCACGCGTGGGTCGACCGCCTTGTACATGAGGTCGGCCAGCAGGTTGACGAGCATGGTCGCGACGGCGACGTACACCGTCAGCGCCTTGATCACGGGAAAGTCGGAGCGCTCGACGGCGAGGATCACCTCGCGGCCGATGCCCGGGATGGAGAAGAAGCGCTCGATCAGGAAGGCGCCAATGAGTAGCGAGGGGAGCGCCGCCATGACGTGCGTGATGATGGGGATCGACGCGTTGCGCAGCACGTGCACCCACATGATGCGGTTCTCGCCCACGCCCTTGGCGCGCGCGGTGCGCACGTAGTCCTGGTTGATCTCGTCGAGCACGAACGTGCGGTACAGGCGAAGGTTGGGCGCGATGCTCACCACGAGCAGGATGAAGATTGGCAGCAGCGCGTAGCGCGAGAGGTTCTCCCAGAACGAGTCGCCCCACCCCTGCACGGGGAACCAGCCGAGCTTGTAGGCGAACACGTACTGGAACACGATGATGTAGACGAGGATGCTGATCGACAGCCCGACGGTGCACACGATCATCACCATGCGGTCGGTGAGCGAGCCGCGCACGTAGGCGACCGCGAGCGCGAGCGCGATGGCTATCAGTGTCTCGAGGATCAGGAGCGGCACCATCACCGTGAGCGACGGTCCGAGACGCGTGGCGAGGATGTGCGAGACCTTCTCGTTGGTGCTCCACGAGGCGCCGAAGTCGGCGGTGACGATCTGCTTCAGGAAGATGCCGAGCTGGACCCAGTAGGGCTGGTCCACGCCCAGCTGGCGGCGGATGTTCTCGATCTGCTCGGGATTGCTGATCTTGCCCGCGAGCACGTACGCGGGATCGCCGCCGAACAGGTTGAACAGGACGAACACGAGCAGCACCACCCCGAGCATCGTCGGGATCATCTGCCACAGTCGTCGTACGACATAGGCCCACATCACGGCATCCTCCTCGTCACGGCCGGGTGCGGGTTGCGCACCGCCGCCTGCAAATCGAAACGCGCCAGGATCGCCGGCGCGTCAATGGGGTTTCGGTGCCACATCCACGTACGCCCAGCTCGAGGTCAGGATCGGGTGCTTGCGATAGCCCTCGATCCGCGGCTGCACGAGCTGGTTGCGGTAGCGCGACACCGTCAGCCGGTGCGGCGCATAGGCTTCGAGGATCCGCGCCATTTCCTGGTAGAGCTTGTCGCGCTCCGGCCCCGGCGGCATGCGCGTGGTCTTCTTGTAGAGCGCGTCGTATTCCGGGATCGTCGCGCAGGCGTTGTTGCTCTGCCGCGCGTTGGGGCCGTACCAGAGCTGCATGAAGTTGTCGCCGTCCGGGTAGTCGGCGATCCACGCCGCCTCGCGACTGAACAGCTTGCACTGCTTCTCGAGCTTGAGGAGCTCGGGGAAGGTGTCGCGCTGGCTCTCCATGCGCACGCCGACGGCGTCGTAATTCTTCTTGACGAGCTCCTCGAGCTGGCGGTTCTGCGTGTCGGGACGCGAGGCGTACTTGATGACCATCGGCTTACCGTCGGGGAACGTGCGGTAGCCGTCGCCGTCACTCCGGCGCTTGTAGCCGAATTTGTCGAGCAGTGCGTTGGCGCCCGCCGGATCGTACTTGATCGTGCTCTTCCAGTTGGGCACGTGGCCCACCACGCCGGGAGGAATGGGATAGTCGGCCTCGACCGCCTGGCCGTTGAGGATCACGCGCACTTCCTCGGAGACGTCGTAGGACATCGCAAGGGCGCGCCGCAGGGCAATCTGCTCCTTGCCGAGGCCTCCGACGCGGGGGTCGAGCCAGTTCCAGTACATGTAGCGGATCTCGAGGTCCACGTAGCGGTCGAGGCGAACACCCTTGGCCGCCAGTGCGGGCAGGAGCTTCCCGTCCTTGCCGATCGCGTTGGGGGCGAGCGGGCCCTCCATGTTCATGAAGTCGATCTCGCCCTTCTCGAAGGCGAGCCAGCGCGTCTGGTCCTCGACCATGACGTAGACCTCGACGCGCCCCACCTGCGGCATCGTCTTGCCCTTCATCTGCGCGACGAGCTTGTCGTCCCCCGGCTGGGAGGGCTTGAAGTCCCATGTGAACCCGCGGTACTCCGGGCTCGCGTCGAGCACGATCTTGTTGCTGCGGATCCACTGCCCCAGCTTGAAGGGACCGGTGCCGACGGGATTGCTCATCGCGCGCCCGTCGGACTCGCCGTACTTGTCGATGACCTCGCGCGCGACGAGTGCGAGCGACTCGTGCGCCATCACGTAAGGGAGGTTGTAGTCGGTGTCGGTGAGGCGGAAGCGCACGGTGTAGCGATCGACCGCCTCGAGACCGGCAATCTTCGCGTCGTAGTCGAACTTGCCCGATTTCTTCGCGGCCTCGGCGAGGGCGTCGAGACCGACGATCTTGCCTTCGAGCAGGAAGGCATACGGCGAGCGGATCCTGGGATCCATGATCCGCTTGTACGAGTACACGACGTCGTCCGCGGTGAGCTCGCGTTTCTTGCCGCCGAATGCGGGGTCGGCCTGGAACTGGATGCCCTTCACGAGCCTGACGGTGTAGACCTTGCCGTCCTCGCTGACCTGCGGCATGCCGTCGGCCGCCTGCGGGACGATCTTCGCCGGGCGCGCGAGATAGTCGTAGGTGTAGAGCGTCTCGAAGATCGCGCGCACGATGCCCGAGGAATAGAGATCGTGCACCGCGGCCGGGTCGAATCCCGTCTCCGCGACGGGAAACACGTCGCGGATCACCTTGCGCGGATCGGCAGCGGCGTGCGCGGCCACAGTGACGACGGCGAGCGCGACGATCGCGAGCGTGGCGAGGAGTCGGTGGATGCGCATGGATTTTCCGCGGAGCCTGGAGCCCACGCCCCCGGGTTGGCCTGCCCCGCGAGGCCTGGGGGCAAATCCTGCTATTTTACCTTTTTATATCAAATGCATGCCACCCCGATGAAACCGCCGTACTGGGACGCCGCGACCGCCCATCTCGCGGCCCGCGACCGGACGCTTGCGAAGCTCTTCCCGCGCTATCCGGACGTGCACCTGCAACGCCGCGGCGACCCCTTCACCGTGCTCGCGCGGGCGATCGTCGGGCAGCAGATCTCCGTCAAGGCCGCGCAGTCGATCTGGGATCGCTTCGCCGCCGCGACCGGGGCCGCCGGCGATCCCGTGCGCCTCGATGCATCGCGTGTGGGCCGCACGCGCATGACCACGCTGCGGCGCGTCGGGCTGTCGGAGCGCAAGGCGCTCTACCTTCGCGATCTCGCGCGTCACTTCACGTCCGGTGCGCTCGATCCGCGCGAGTGGCCCTCCCTCGACGACGAGACGCTGATCGCGCGCCTGGTGGACGTGAAGGGCATCGGGCGCTGGACAGCCGAGATGTTCCTCATCTTCCACGAGCTCCGCGCCGACGTCTTCCCCGTCGACGACATCGGCCTGCAGAAGGCCGTCGCGTTGCACTACCGCAAGGGCGAGCGCATGAGCGTGGCCGATCTGCGCGAGTTCGGGCTGCGGTGGGCGCCGTATCGCAGCGTCGCGACGTGGTACCTGTGGCGGTCGCTCGATCCCATCCCGGTCGAATATTGACCGCGCCGGGATCGCTTGCGATTATCGGAAACCCTTCGGAGGAGAAGCGATGCACAACGACGGCACGCCGCGCTACGACGGCCCGCGCGAGCTCGCGCAATCGCTCTCGGCGTTCGCGCACGCGAGCGCGCCGGGCGCCACGTGGAACCGCGAGGGTCTGCGCGCCGATTCGGAATACCGCGACCTCGGTCTCGCGGCGGCAACCCGCGGGCGCATCGGGGTCAAGCACATCCGCGCCATCGCGCCGTTCATGCAACCGACGGGTTGGCACTGGCACGACATGACCGCGCACTACGTCTACGTGCTGCGCGGATGGCTCACGTTCCGCTTCGCGGGCGTCGAGGGCGACGTCACGCTGCGCGCAGGGGACGGACTCTCGCAGCCCGCCGGCGTGCCGCATAACGTGATCGCGCGCTCGGACGACATGGAAGTAATCGAGATCAACGAGCCCGCGGTGTACGGCACGTGGGACCTCGCCCTGCCGCCCGCGCCCTGGCGGTGAGCGCCCGGGACGGCTAGCCGAGCTTGCCGTCCACCAGGT
>CAZIZD010000219.1:0-1360 GCA_964543615.1 uncultured Alcaligenaceae bacterium
CGTGAGCGTGTTGGGGTCGTAGAAGCTGCCGGCGCCGATGATGGTGCCGTAGAACTCGTCGAACCCGCGCTGCATGGGCCAGGTGTCGGTCGGCTGGACGAGGCTCGACGCGACGTGCCACTTGCCGCTCATGTACGTTCGGTAGCCGTTGCGTTTCAGCGCCTGGGGAATCGTCACGCAGCGGTGGTTGAGGTTGCCCGCGTAGCCCTCGGGACCCGAGTCGTAGGTGAGGATGCCCACGCCGGTCTGGTGCGGATGCAGGCCCGTGAGCATCGACGCGCGCGACGGGCTGCAGCGCGCCGTGTTGTAGAACTGCGAGAAGCGCAGGCCGTGGGCCGCGAGCCGGTCGAGGTTGGGCGTCTCGATCTCGCCGCCGTAGCAGCCGATATCGGAGAAGCCCATGTCGTCGTTGAGGATGAGGACGACATTCGGTTTATCGCTCTTCATAGTCGCAATCCTGTCTGCCGGTCGAACTTGTGCGCCGTGCCCGGCGCGAAATTGACGTGCACCTGCTCGCCTTCGCGAAGGGGAAGCAGGCGGTCGCTCTTGAGCTTCAGCAGACGCTCGCCTGCGTGGAAGCTCACGATGCAGCTGTCGCCCAAGTCCTCGATGCGCTCGACGCACGCGGGAATCCCGCTGTCCCCGATCCGCAAATCGCCCGGGCGGATGCCGAGCACGATCGTGCGCGGCGTGGCAGAGGACTCACCGAGGGCCAGCCGGTGCCCGTCCACCGCAGCGTTCGCGCCTTCCCACACCGCGGGCAGCAGGTTCATGGGCGGCGTGCCGATGAACGCGGCGACATCGACGGTCTGCGGCGTCGCGTAGACCTCGCGCGGCGAGCCCACCTGCACGATGCGCCCGTCCATGAACACGGCGATGCGGTCGGCGAGCGTCATGGCCTCTTCCTGGTCGTGCGTGACGTACACCGTGGTCGCGCCGAGCGCGCGCTGCAGCGCGTGCAGCTCGAGCCGCGTCTCGAGACGCAGCTTGGCGTCGAGGTTCGAGAGCGGCTCGTCGAGCAGGAAGAGCCGCGGCTTGCGCACGATCGCGCGAGCGAGCGCGCAGCGTTGCTGCTGGCCGCCCGAGAGCTGACCGGGCGTGCGTTCGAGAAGGTGGCCGATTCCCACCTTGGCCGCGGCCTCCTTGACCGCCCGCGCGATCTCGTCGGCAGGTGTTGCCACCATCTTGAGCGGAAAGCCGATGTTCTGCGCCACGGTCATGTGCGGATACAGCGCGTAGCTCTGGAACACCATCGCGACGTCGCGGTGACCGGGATCCTGGCTCGTCACGTCCTGCTCGTCCATGAGCACGCGGCCCTCGCTCACGGCGAATTCGCCGATGACCAGGCGGGGCAGCGGCT
>CAZIZD010000219.1:1370-7796 GCA_964543615.1 uncultured Alcaligenaceae bacterium
GGCGAGGATGCGCAGCGTGGTCGTCTTGCCCGAGCCCGATGGCCCGAGCAGCACGAAGAACTCCCCCGGCCCGATCGCGAGATCGATGCCGTGCAGCACGGTGGTCGCGCCGTGGCGCTTGACGATGCCTTCGAGGCGCACCGCCCCGCTCATTGGACCACCTTCATCGCCGTCCCCCGCCCTTCACCGCGCCGACGGTCAGGCCCTTCACGATGTGCCGCTGGGCGGCGAAGCCCAGCAGGATCACCGGCAGCATCGCGAGCATGGCGCCCGCCGCGAGCTTCGCCCACTGCGTCTGCTCCACCGAGATGAAGTTGAACATGGCCACCGTGACGGTGCGCACGCGGTTGCCGCCCAGCACCACGGCGAACATGAACTCGTTCCATGCGTTGAGGAACACGAAGATCGTGGTGACGGCGATCCCCCCGCGCACCTGCGGC
Source organism: uncultured Alcaligenaceae bacterium (assembly GCA_964543615.1). GTDB lineage: Bacteria > Pseudomonadota > Gammaproteobacteria > Burkholderiales > Casimicrobiaceae > VBCG01. The sequence continues at coordinate 1,811 of CAZIZD010000219.1, forward strand.
AGGATCACGTACCAGAGCGTGCGCAGGCGTCCCGCGCGGTCGAGCATCGCCGCTTCCTCCATCTCGAACGGAATGTCCTCGAAGTACGACACCATGAGCCACGTCGCGAACGGCAGCGCGAAGGTGAGGTAGATGATCGTGAGCCCCGAGTAGGTGTCGAGCGCGCCGATCTTCTGCATCACGAGGTAGTACGGGATGATGAGCCCCACCGGCGGCAGCATCTGCGTGACGAGGATGTAGAAGCCCGACGCGCGCTTGGCCGGGAAGCGCAGGCGGCCCAGCGCATAGGCGGCGGGCACCGCGATGAGCATGGTCAGGATCGTCGCCGCGCTCGCGACGATCGCGCTCGACACGAGGTTGGGCACGATCGACGACGAGCCGAAGATCACCTCGCGATAGTTCGCGAGGGTCGGGGTGAAGAAGAGCACCGGCGGATAGGCGAGCACGTCGCGCTCCGTCTTGAACGAGGTGAGGAGCCCCCACAGCACGGGGAACACCCACACCGCCACCCCGAAGCCGGCGACGATCGCAAGACCGAGCTTCCTCATCGCGCCCGCCGCATGCGAAACATCGCGAACGAAATCGCGAGCGTGATGGCGAGCAGCACCATCGCAAGCGACGCGCCGTAGCCGAGGTTGAGCTCGGAGAACGACGTGCGGTACGCGTAGAGGTTGAGGATCTCCGTCGCCGAGCCGGGGCCGCCACCGGTGGCCGCGAAGATCGCGGCAAACGCGGAGAGCGCGGTCATCATGCGCAGGATGATCACCATCACGATCGCCGGCCGCAAGAGCGGCAGCGTGATGTGCACGAAGCGCTTCCACGCGCTCGCGCGGTCGAGGCGCGCCGCCTCGTAGATGTCCGGCGGGAGCGTGGCGAGCGAGGCGAGCAGCACCAGGAACGCGAACGGCGTCCACTGCCAGGTGTGGATCGCGATCACGGAGATGAGTGCCAACTGCGGATCGCCCAGCCAGTTGTGGCTGCCGAGGCCGAGCGCCCGCGTCACGAGGTCGACGAGGCCGAAGTCGGGTGCCAGCACGAGCGTGCGCCAGAACAGCCCCACCACGACGGGCGCGAGCACGATGGGCAGGATCGCCGCGACGCGCAGGATGCCCTGGCCGCGCGGGATCGACAGCACGAGAAGCGCGAGCGCGAGCCCGATGACGACCTGCAGCACCACCGTCGACGCGGTGTAGATGCCGGTCAGCGCGAGCGAATTCCAGAAGCGCGGATCGCCGGCCATCTTGGTGTAGTTGTCCACGCCCGCGAAGCCCGACAGCCACGGCATCGCGAGGTCGAGCCGCATGAGGCTGGTCCACGCGAGGTAGACGAGCGGCGCGGTCGTGGTCAGGGCGAGCACCGCGAGGGCGGGCAGCAGGAGCGCGAGTGCGAACCGGCGCTCCCGCTGTTCGAGCGTTTGCAAGCTAGCCCTTCATGATCTGGGCGATGCGCGCCTGCGCCTCGTCGAGCGCCTCCTTCGGCTTCTTCTGGCCGACCAGCGCCGCCTGCACCGCCGTGGCCATGGTCTCGCCGATGGCCGGCCACTGCGGGACGCGCGGACGCCAGTCGACGTCGGTGTCCTGCTCGAGCGACTCGAGCGCGGCCGGGATGAAGTTGTCGCCTGCGCCCTGCATCGCCGCCGCGAACTCCGGCGACTTCCAGATCGAGATGCGATTCACGCCCGATCGCTTGGCGGGACCCGCGAACTTGTACGACGTGCGCGCCTGCGTCTCGGCGGAGGCGGCCCACATGATGAAGAGCCACGTAGCCGTCTTGGCCTTCTCGGGGAGCGCCGCATTGATCGGGAAGCCCCAGTTCCAGATCGAGGTAACGCGCTTGCCGTTGGGTCCCTTCGGCCAGCGCGCATAGGCGATCTTGCCGACCACCTTGGACTTCTCCGGATTGGTGATCACCGCCGCGGACGAGTGCGCATCGATGTAGCACCCGATGGTGCCCTGCGAGAACGCGTCCGCGATGTCGGGCCAATTCCAGTTACGCACCGCGGGCGGGGCATACGCGGTCAGCGTGTCGACGTACCACGTGAGCGCCTTCACCGCCTCGGGCGAGTTGACGACGGTCTGGTTGCCGCTCATCCAGCTGCCGCCGAAGCCGCGGAACAGCGACGGGTAGATGTACATGTTCTGTCCCGCGCCCGCGAAGCCGCGAAGTGCCAGGCCGTACATGCGGTTGGCAGGATCGGTCAGCGCCTTCGCGTTGGCGGTGAGCTCCTCGTAGGTGTCGGCGGCCTTGAGCTTCTTCTCGGCGTAGAGGTCCTTGCGATAGACCTGGACCGTCACCTCGCCGTCGTACGGGATGCCGTAGGGCTTGCCGTTCATCGAATCGGCGTCGCGCCACGCCTTGATGATGTCGTTGAAGTTGAACCACGCGGCGTCGGTCATCGCCGGATCGTTGAGGTATCGATCGAGCGGCTCGACCCACTTGTTCGACACGTAAAGCGGGTAGTACATGGGATCTGCGGCGTGCGTCGCGTACGTCGCGGTCTTGGACGACAGGTCGAGCACGGCCTTCTGCCGGATCTGTCCTGGCGGCACTTTCTCGAAGCGGAGCTTGACGCCGGTGAGCGCCTCGAACTGCGGCTGCAGCGAGATGAGGTTCTCGAAGTAGCTCGCCGGGATCACTGCGACCGTGATCTCCTGTCCTTCCGCCTGCCGCCAGTTGATCTTCGCGGCGCGGTACGGTGCGAGGTCGTCGCCCTGCGCGAATGCCGAGGACGCGAAGCGCGCGCCGAGCGCGCCGGCGGCCGACAACGCTGCGCCTTGCTGGATCAGCCGGCGCCGCGACGGCTTCGCCGGTCCCATCGTGTCATCCTTGCCCATCGGTTCCTCCTCGGTTGGTTGCAACCTGGGCCGCCTGTGCGGCCCTTTCTTCGCAATGCCGCGGCGCAGTGGCGCTCCGCAGCGTCAAGACTTCGCCCGGTCCGGCGGCGTGGGCGGCACGAACGGAAACCGCGCGCGCGGCTTGGCGCCGACCGCGCCGGTCGCCGTGGCCGGCCTCACGTAGCGCTGTGCATCGCCGCGACGCGCCTCGTAATTCCAGGGCGGGAACGCGCCCGACTCCATCGCAAGGCCGCGCAGGAAAAGACGGCGGCGCTGGCTCGCACGAATGCGCGCGTCGACCTCGTCGGGATCCCAATCCGCCAACAGCCGCGCGCGAAGCGCGCGCTCGACGTCCGCCACCGCGGGATCGCCCGCGCGGTTGACGAGCTCGCGCGGATCGTCGCGCAGGTCGAAGAGAAGCGGCGGCAGCCCGCGCGTCGCGATGTACTTCCAGCGTCCGTGCCTGATCATGCGCGAGGGCGCGATCACGCCTTCAGAGGAGTATTCGGAGATGGCCTCGTCGGGCCAGTCGCCGTCGCGGCCTTCGAGCATCGGGAGAAGGCTGTGTCCTGCGGGCGGATCGACCGGAACGACCGGCGTTGCGCCTTGCGCGGCGGCGTCGAGGAACGTCGGCAGGAGATCCACCAGCGAGCAGACCTGCGCACGGCGGGCCGGACGCACGCCCGGCGCGCGGATCACGAGCGGCACGCGCACCGAGGGCTCGTAGAACGTCTGCTTGTACCACATGCCCCGCTCGCCCAGCATCTCGCCGTGGTCGCTGCAGAACACGATCAGCGCATCGTCGGCCAGCCCCGCGCGGTCGAGCGCGTCGAGCACCGCGCCGATCTTCGCGTCGACGTAGGTGACCATCGCGCAGTACGCGCGTCGTGCGTTGCGAACGTGCGCGGCGGTGACCGTGTGACGATCCTGCCCGTGCGCGACGTACAGCCACTGGCTGTGCGGGTCGAGCTTCTCGTAGGGAATCTCGGGGACGGCCGGCGGATCGATGTCCACGTCCTCGTAGCGGTTCCACTCCTCCTCCCGCGCCACGAACGGCGGATGCGGATGCGTGAACGACACGGTGAGGAAGAACGGCGCGGTCCTGTCGCGCGCGAGGTCGTAGATCTTCTGCACGGCGACGTGCGCGACGTCCTCGTCGTAGTCGATCTGCATGTTGCGCACGCAACTGCCTGCGTCGACGACATGTCCCATGCCCACGCCGGTGGGCCGGTACTCGGGACCCTTCGACCAGTCGGGCACCCACAGGAAGTCGGCCGGATAGATGTCGGTCGTGAGCCGCTCGTCGAAGCCGTGGAGCTGGTCCGGCCCGACGAAGTGCATCTTGCCCGCGAGGATGGTGCGATAGCCCGCCGCGCGCAGGTAATGCGCCATGGTGGGAATCTCGGCGGGGAACTCGCTCGCGTTGTCGTAGGCGCCGATCGCGTGCGGCATGCGGCCCGACAGCATCGAGAAGCGCGAAGGCGCGCAGATGGGGAAGTTGCAGTACGCGGCGTCGAACACCACGCCCCCTTGCGCCAGCCGCGAGATGGCGGGCGCATGGACCTGCTTGTTGCCATACGAGGGCAGCATGGACGGCGTGAGCTGGTCCGCCATCAGCAGCACGATGTCGGGACGCTTGCGCGTCGTATCGGACGCGGCGTTCACTCGAGCTTGATGCCCGCGGTGCGGATGACGGCGCCCCACTTGCGGACGTCGTCGGCGAAGAGCTTCGCGAATGCCTCGGACGTCAGGGTCACGGGCGTCATGCCGCGATCGACGAGCTGCTGCGCGATGGCCGGCGTCTTCACGGCCTTGTTGATCTCGTCGTTGAGCTTGCGCACGACCTCGGCGGGCGTGCGCGCGGGAGCGAACACGCCGAGCCACTGGCCCGCGCTGTAGCCCGCGAGGCCCGCCTCGGCAATCGTCGGCACGTCGGGCAGCGTGGGAAAGCGCGTGTCGCCCGTGACCGCGAGCGGGCGCACGGTCCCGCTCCTGATCTGCGGGGTGGCCGCGGGGATGGTCGCGAACATCACGGTGAGCCGGCCGCCGATGAGGTCGTTCATCGCGGGACTGCGGCTGTAGGGCACGTGCAGCATCGGCGCGCTCGCCGTCTGCACGAAGAGCTCGGTGAAGAGGTGCGCGGGGCTCCCGATGCCGGGCGTGCCATAGGCGAGCTCGCCCGGCTTGGCCTTCGCAGCGGCGACGAGCTCGGCCATCGTGCGGATGGGCGAGGACGCAGGGACGATCACCACGTTGTTGGTGTCGGCGACGAGGGCCACCGGCGCGAGATCCTTCTGCGCGTCGTAGGACGTCTTGCGTCCGCCCGCCACGTCGATCGCGAGCGAGCTCGTGGCCATGAGGAGGGTGTAGCCGTCGGGCGCGGCACGCACCACCTGGTCGGCGCCGAGCGTCCCCGCTGCGCCAGGCACGTTCTCCACCACGACCGACTGGCCGAGCGACTTGGTGAGCGCCTCGGCGAGGATGCGCCCGCCGCCGTCGACAAGACCGCCGGGCGCCCAGGGCACCACCATCCGGATCGCGCGCGAGGGGTAGGCCTGGCCCAGGGCCGGCGCGACGTAGGCGAGGGTTGCGCAGGCGGAGGTGGAGGCGGCGGCGGCAAGCCAGCGCCGCCGGGTCCAAAGGCGGGGAACGGTCACGGAAACGCAGCGATGTATTCGATTACATCAAGGATTCCGAAAATGCGGCGCGCTGTCAATATTGCGTAGCAACAAGCCCGCGTGGTCGTGGCAGCGACGTCTTGCAAACGATTTCGGGACGGGTATCCTCGCCGCCATGGAGAACGGGGATCGCAGCGTCGTGGACCGCGCGCCGGAACTGCCTGCGCGCTCGTCGGCTAAGGACGTGGCGCGCCTTGCGGGCGTCTCGACCGCCACCGTGTCGCGCGTGCTCAACACGCCCGAGCAGGTCGACGCACTGACCCGCCAACGCGTGCGCGAGGCGATCGACAAGCTGCGTTACGTGCCCCACGGCGCCGCGCGCGCGCTGCGCAGCCGCCGCAGCCTGATGGTCGGCGCGGTGGTGCCCTCGTTCGATTACGCGCTGTATGCGCGCACCACGAGCGCGATGCAGAGCGTGCTCGATCCGGCCGGTTACGCGATGGTCGTGGCGGAGCATCACTACGACCTGCGCAC
>CAZIZD010000220.1:0-7759 GCA_964543615.1 uncultured Alcaligenaceae bacterium
GCTGTACCGGGCGAAGACGGCCGTTCGCCGCCTGTCGTCGACCAGATGAGCCAGGACCGCGTGCTCCAACGGTAGAAACACGCTCACGTCACCGCTCGACGGATTCAGCGTTCCGACCAGCGCGATCAGCAGCAAGGGCCAGAAGTCCGTGACAAAGGCAAAGCCGAGACCGGTGCCTGCCATGAGCATCGTGGCCGCAAGCAGGAGTGACCGGGCATGGTATCGGTGGGCATACAGGCCAACGAGCAGCGTCAGCAGGCCCGAACCCAGCAGGGTCGTGGTGGCAATCAGTCCGACCTGCAGCGGGCTGTATCCCAGGTTCAGCAGATACGCGGGGAGCAGCAGCGCCACGTAACCGTCACCGAACGCGCGCAACCCCTTGGAGACGAGCAGGAGATTGACGGGACGATTCATGTTGCCCCTCCTTGGCGAAGGCTACCCGATCCGCGCACGAAACGCGCAGATGCCCGATCTGCCGTTCCCATTCGCATGATCAACCCGACGAGCCCCGCTTGACCCTCATCCGCTCGGCGGCGACGCGACCGCGTGCCTTCCACATGGCGACCTGCCGTTGCCGGTCGAGCGCGGTCATCTTGTCCCGCTGGATCTCGCGCAAGAGCTTCTGGTAGTTGCGCAGGTGATCGGGCGACACGCCGGCGCGCACGGCGCAGCCCGGTTCCTGGTCATGGCGGCAATCGCGAAAGCGACACTTCGTCGCGAGCGCGGCGACATCCGCAAACGCACCCGCCAGGGACTCCGCATCGCCGTCGGGCCGCAGCGCGCGCAGCCCGGGCGTATCGATCACGCACGCACCCCCCGGCAGGCGATGCAGGGAGCGCGACGTGGTCGTGTGCTTCCCTCGGCTGTCGTGCTCGCGCACCTCGCCGGTGTCCTGCACCGTCGCGCCCAGCAGCGTGTTGGTGAGCGTCGACTTGCCGGCACCGGAGGAACCCAGCAAGACGAGCGTCTGTCCACGCCGCAGATAACCTGCCAGCGCATCCGCCGCCGCCGGACTCGTGCCGTCGACCGCATGCACGTCGGTCCCCGTGGGAGTGCGTCCATGCAATTCGGCGAGCCGTGCCTCCAGCAGGTCGTCGGTCGGCGCGGCGACATCGCGCTTGGTAAGCACGACGACAGCCGCCACGCCTTCATCGTGCACCAGCGCAAAGTAGCGCTCGAGGCGACGCGGATTGAAGTCGTCGTCGAGCCCCATCACGAGCAGCGCGGTATCGACGTTGCTCACCACGGGATGGGAGCGCCCTTCCCCATCGCGACGCGCGATATGCGTCGATGGCGGCACGCGTTCCGTGACCCAGATGCCGCCATGCGCATCCTGGTCGATCAGCACCCAGTCACCGACTGCCACACCCGTCGAAGCCTCGACCAGGGCGCGCGTGAACCGCGGCAATGGCCGTGCGCGTAGGCTCTCGCGGCCATCTTGGACGGTCAACGTTTCGCGGTGCACCTCCGTCACGCGTACGAGTTGCGGGTCACCATCCACATCCAGTTGCAGAGCACGGCTGGCCAGCGCCGGCGTCAAGCCGAGCGCGGACAGCACTTCAAACTCGATCTCGATCGTCATCGTATGCAAGACCTTCGTTTCACGTCGTGGCGCGAAGCGACGACGTGCGAGCACCTAACGCGCCCCCGCGTCAGACGCGAAGGCGACCAAGTGAAAGCGTCGGTGGCGCGCGACAGAAATCGCGTGCGAAACGGAGTACCGCGGAAGATCGATCAGTCGCGCAGGATCCGCGCGACGATGAAGCGAACTCGAATCAGTCGCGGAGGATGGCGATGCTGGAAGCGGCCGCCGACAGGAGCGCAAGGGCAAGGTTCTTCATGGCGGTCCTCCTATCGGGGTGGTTGCGAACGAGGCCCGCATAAGGGTGCAGGCTTCGAAGGTGCGCGATTCTGCCACGACGCGTTGCGCGGGGTCAACGTGGGGTCGGCATCCCGTTCCGCGAGCGGCGGTCACGAGCCTCTATACTTTCGGGATGGACCTTGCTCGTGCACAAAGGCTGCTCTTTGCGCTTCCGTTCTGCGTGTTCGCAGTCACCGTCACAGCCACCAACGACGCCGGCTACTCCCAACGCCTGGCGGCGCTGGTGAATCAATACCGCACGAGTCACGGGCTTCCCAAACTCACCGTCGACACGAAGATTGCCGCTCTCGCCCGTGAACACAGTGCAGCAATGGCGAAAGCAGGAAAGCTCAATCACGACGACTTCCCGTCCCGCGTGAAGCGGTCGGGACTTTCGATGTGCGTCGAGAACGTCGGCTGGAACTACGTCACAGCGGAGAGCCAGTTCGAGGGCTGGCGCACGTCGCCCGGACATGATCGCAACATGCTGGATGCTCGGGTCGAACGCATGGGGATAGGCGCCGACGCGGACTACGTCACGATGATCGCTTGCGGCAAGTAACCACCTTACTTCTGCCGGGCCTTGCGCGCCGCATACCTGGAATCGCGCGCGGCCTTCTGTTCCAGCTTCAGCGCGGCAGCGGCTTTCCCCTGGGCAACGCGCTCGGCGTCCTTCCGCTGCTTCTCTTCCGCTGCAACGCGGTCTCGCTCGAGCTTCTCGGCCGCCCGCTGTGCATTTCTCTGGTCAGCGGCGGCTCTCTTGGATGCCTTGGTCTCGGCTGCACGAATGCTGCGCGCTTCCGCGGTCTCGACGCGCGCCGACTGGCGCTCGGCGGCCTGCGTATCGTTGGACAGCGTTGCCGCCCTGATCTTTTCCAATTGCGTGCGCTTCGCCTTGACCGCAGTCCCGAGGCGTTCGGCGAAGGTCGGTTCCTTACGTGGCATATCGTGGGCTTCTCTCTTCAAGACATTCGTTGACGCCGCCGGAATTGCTGCCAATGCTTCGAGAACGAGCGCACGCGCCGCGGCGCCCGTCTTTCCGATCAGCTTGCGCTTGTCGGCGGCAGGCAGCCGTTTGATGGCGGCTTCCAGGCGTCCCGCTACCGATCGATTCGGGCACGCGAACTCCGCGAGTATGCGGGTTGGGGGATTCGCACGCGTGTATCGCGCTCCGTTGCCGGCAACATGTTGCGCATATCGCGCCGCCACGTCGAGCGCGATGCCGGTGTATATCGCGTTCCCGCGGCACAGTAGCATATAGACATACCAGCGCTGGGCCGCAGGCGAGTTCGGAGCCAAAGTCGGCATTATCGTAGTCTAGGGCCTTTGCGCAGGACCGTCGTGCACAGAATCCCCGCCGCTGGAAAATTGCGGGCTCGGATCGACGCAATTCTTGAGGAGAGTGGATCGTGACTCCCGCAAAGACCATCGCAACCCCCGACGGCCGCACCCTCGCCTACCTCGAAGTCGGCGATCCGCAAGGATCGCTCGTCATCCACAACCACGGCGGCCCCAGCAGCCGCCTCGAAGCCAGCCTCTTTGCGACGGCCGCCCTCGAGCATCGACTGCGACTCGTGTGCGTGGACCGGCCCGGCATGGGACGGTCCTCGCCGCAGAAAGCGCGAAGCTACGCCGGCTGGGCCGACGACATGGTGACCGTCGCCAATGCACTGGGGCATGACAAGTTCGGCGTCACCGGCTGGTCGGAGGGCGGCCCATGGGCGCTGGCCGCCGCGGCTTACATCGATCCCGCGCGCCTGCGGCACGTGAGCAGCATCGCGGGCGGAAGCTACGGGGCGTTCGGCGACAACTCGGCGAAGCAGTTCCTTTCCGCGGCCGACGCGTTGGGAGGATTTCTCGCACTCCACTTCAAGCCGGGCTTCCGGCTGATGTACGCGAGCATCGAACTGACCGTCGACCACTTCCGCACGAGCTACCTCAAGGCGCTCCTCAAGGCCGTCAACGACTACGACCAGCGGATCCTGCAACAGCCCGCCTGCGCAACGGCGCTATGCGACGCCGGTGCGGAGTGCTTCGCACAAGGGAGCGAAGGGCTGGTCGCCGATAGCGAGCTGCTCTATCGCAAGTGGGCCTTCGACGTGAGCAGGATCGAGCGTCCGGTCCACATGTGGCAAGGACTGGACGACCGGCTGGTGCCGGATGCGATCAATCATCAGGTAGCGCAGGCGATGCCGGGCGCGGTTTGGCATCCGGTCCCGGGAGCGGGTCACTTCGTTGCGGTGGGCGCGGCGGATGAGATCTTCGGCATTGCGGCGGCGGAGTTGGGGGCAGCGCGGTCCCCGTAGCAATCGTATTTGCCGGGACTCGATGCACGCCGGCCCCACCTACTGCGCCTTCCTCCGCATCTCCCCATACGCCTTCACGATCCCCGAGTAGTTCATCGAGTTGGCCATTACGCGCTCGCGCTCCTCGTCTCCTGCCATAGCGGCCAGGTCCGCCTGGACGTCCGCGTGCAGTTGCTCGAGGAGCGGCGCCGCGCGTGAATCGCCAAGGGTCGCGAGGATCTGCTGGCATCTCCAGCGCACGGGAACCGTATCCCGCGGGGCCACGTTGACGAGTTCGCCGTTCAGCGCCGCAAGGATTTCATCGACACGCGCACGCGCTTCCTCATGCAGCCCCATCTCGATCTCGCATTCGGCGGCATTCGCCGCGGACTCGCGCGCGGGCAGCCAGTTGTTGACGTCCATGAAGGCCGCGAAGGCCTGCAGGTTGAGCTCCCGCCCCGCGGCGACGTCCCCCAGCTTGCGTTGCGAGACACCGAGCTGGCGAAGCACGACGGCCTCCATGTTCCTTTCGCCGATGGCACGCGCCAGCGGCAGGTTGCGCTTGCACCAGTCGATCGCCGCCGGCGTGTCGCCGCGCTGCGCCGCGGAGATTGCGAGGCGCCACTGCGCCATGACGACATAGGGAACGTTGCCGGTCGCCTGGGCCAGGTCGAGCATCCGCTGGCCCCAGCGGTGGACGTCGTCCCAACGCGCCACGGTACCGTCCACCACGGCGAGGCTGTCGAGCGCGCCGAGTTGGAGCCGGGGCAGTCCCCTCGTCTCGCCAACGTCCACGACGTCGAGCAGAACCTTGCGCGCCTCGTCGTAGCGCGAGAGGCGCAGCAGGACCATCCCCGACAAGGTCAGCAGTCGCGCCACGGTCGACGCGCGCTCCTCCTCGTCCTCGATGCGAGCCGCCCAGCGCATGCCGGGCTCGATCGCCTCCCGCGCGATCTCGTTTTCGTGGCGGGCGATGTGCAACCAGACGTTCATCGCGTGCGCCAGGGCGGCGGTCTGCGTCGCGCTGCAACGCTCCGCGGCCTCCAGCGCCTGCCGGTTGTAGCGATCCGCGGTGACGCGGTCGCCGCGACGGTCCGCGAGCATCCCCTGCGAGTACCACAGGCGCGCCTGGCGAACCTCGTCGGGATGACGATCGAGCAACGCCTGCATCTCCGCGTGGACCGCGTCCTGCATCGCGCGTTCGCCCGCCGTGTCGGCCACAGTCTCGAGCTTTGCCACGAGGTCGAAGCGACGCGCGGGGTCGGATTCCCCCAGCAGCTGCACCGCGCGGCGCAGCCAGTCCAGGGCCTGGCGGTTGGCGAAGCGCTTGGCGGCTTCGGCCCCCGCCTGCGCGAAGCAATCCACCGCCAACGCGGTCTCACCGGCACGATCGGCGTGCTCGCCGGTCATCGCGAGGAACTCCGCGCCGCGTCCCTGCGTGCGCTCGCGCAACCAGCGCGCAGCGGCACCGTGGCCGAGGCGCCGTTCCGCCTTGAGCAAAGTGTCGTAGGTCACCTGATGCAACAGGTGGTGATCGAACTGGCGCTCCGCCGTGCCTTCGAAGTCACTCGTCGCGTGATCGCGCACGAACGCCGAGTGCTGGAGTGCAGGCAGCGCTCGCGGTGCCTGGTCGTCGAGCGCCTCGAGCGCTTCGTCCCAGAAGATGTGACCGATTACGCTGGCCTTGCGCGCGGCCGCTCGTGCATCCGGAGGCAGTGCATCGAGCCGCGCCTGCAGCAAGCCCACGAGCGTGCCAGGCAGCTGCAACTTTTCGAGCCGGTCCGCGTTCACGGTCCAGTGCGGACCCGCCGTGGCGATGACGCCATCGTCGACGAGCCTTCGGACCAGCTCCTCCATGTAGTACGGGTTTCCCTCCGCGCGTCCGACGAGCAGGCGAACCAGCGTGTCAGGGACTTCCTGCATGCGCTGCAGCAGCGCGCGCGCGAGCTCGATGCCGTGGTCGCCGGCGAGGGGATCGAGCGACAACACACGATCGGCCGGACTCCACCCGGTCCGGCGCGTCAACAGCGCGGGCCGCGTCGTCATCACGAGGGCCACAGGCAGCGAGTCCGCGTGCACCTGCAAGTGTTCCAGCAAGTCGAGCGAACTGTCGTCGGCCCAGTGCAGGTCTTCGACGATGAGCAAAGGCACTGCGCCCTCGCGTTTGGCGAGGGCCTGAAGGTAGCTGCGAATGGCGGCAAAGGCCTGGTCGCGCAGGCCCCGCGCGTCCATTCCCTTGAGATCGTCGCCGAAGTCCAGGCCCGAAAGGTGGCCGACCAGCCTCGCTTGAAACTCGCCGCGCTCCTCGAACCAGGGCGCCAGACCGTCGAGGACCTTGCGCCGCGCAACCTCGGCCGTGTCCGTGTCGGCCACCCCGAACTGCCCCGCCAGCAGGCTGCGCAACAGTCCCCAAGGGCGCAGCATTCCGTCGGGCTGCGATCGCACTTTCAACACGCGGCAGCCGTGCGTGACCGCCAGGAACTCGCGCAGCAGGCGACTCTTGCCGATGCCAGCATCGGCCACCAGCGTCAGCGCCTGAAGCTGTCGCGTGTCGCGCGCACGTTCGACCGTATCGCGAAGCCGCGCGAGCTCGGCATCGCGACCCACGAGCGGAGTGGTCACGCCCAGCAGACCACGCTCGACACTCGCCACGCTGCGGTCCAATGCCGCGCGCACGAGGTAGGTCTTCATCGGGGCGTCGACCCCTTTGACCAGCAAGGGAGGCTGCGGCTCGACGTCGAACAGCCCTCGCACGAGGCTGAAAGTGTCGTGGCTGATGCGCAGCGCACCCGGCGGCGCGCTCTGCTCCATGCGCGCGGCGACGTTCACCGTCGCGCCCATGACGGTGTTGTCGGCCTCGACACCTGCGCCGAGCGCGACGTTGCCGGTGTGCACGCCAACACGCACCGCGAAGCCCGAAACCCCGAAATGGCGCAGCGCGTCCTCGGCAGATTCGCGGCCGGATTGCAGCATCGCGAGGCCCGCACGCACCGCGCGCTCCGAGTCGTCCTCCCGTGTCTGATCCATTCCGAACGCGGCAAGGAGTCCGTCGCCCGTGAACCGGAGCACGCGGCCTTGTCGCGTGGTCACGTGGTCGGCCAGAACGCGCAGCGTCCTGTTCATGAGGTCGAGGGTGTCCTCGGCCTCCAGCGACTGGGCCATCGCGGTGGAGCCCACGACGTCCACGAACAGCACGGCGATCTGCCGCTGCTTGAGACCGGCGGCTCCCGTCAGGGTCGCGAGCCGGGCGCGCAGCGGCGCAAGCGCGATCTCGACGACTGCGTCACCGAGTCTTTCACGCTGGGCCTCCAGCAACGCGATGGCCTGCTGGATTGACGCGATTTCGTCTTCGTTCATCGATACTCTCGGCACCCGCCGGGGGCGGATCCCGCGTCTTGTTGTTTATCTCGCCGATTGCGATCCGATACGGCACCAACGGCTTGCAAGCGGGGCATCGCGTGCAGGCGGGTGGATGGTAAAGGAGACATGATCGCAAGTCACCGTCCATGCCGTTCCGGGAACGGCAGGGTCGCTAACACCGGCCCTCTCTGCATCTGCGATAGCATGGGATTCGCAATGGGAATCGAGTCCTGCATTCATACCTCCGAAGCAA
>CAZIZD010000221.1:0-7741 GCA_964543615.1 uncultured Alcaligenaceae bacterium
GGAAACGAACAGCACGAGCGCAAGCAGCGCGGCCATGCCGGCGACGATCCCGTGCCGGCCCGCTTCGGTAAGCGCGCGCACGAGCGCTTCGGCGAAGTAGAGCGGCGCAATCAGCGCGACCCATTGCCTCGGCTTGCGCGCGCCGCGCATGACGCCGGGCAGGAGGATCGCGAGCGGAATCGCCTTCACCCACAACCAGCGTGCGGACGGCAGCGGCGCGAGGACCACGCTCCAGAGCGCCTCGAGCAGCATCAGCGCGAGGAGCGAGGCCACGGCGATGCGTGGCATCGCCTGCGACGCGCGAGGGGACGGCACGCGCTCAGCCGACGGAGATGAACTCGTAGAGCTCGAAGCCCGGACCTTGCTCGACCAGCTTGGTGAGCACGGCAAAGCCGGTCTCGCTGCCGCGCTTGAGCGCGATGGCCTGCTCGAGACCGAACGCGCCCGCTGGTACGATGATCTGCGGCTGCGATGCGTCGGGCCCGCTCGCGCGATCCTCCGGCAGCACCACCACGGGCTGCAGCGCGCCGGCCTGGGCGTCCTCGGATGCGGCCGCGGCGGCCTCGGGACTGTCGGACAAAAGCTCGCAACCGAACTCGAGGCCGCTCGCTTTCATCGTGTTGCGGAACCAACGCACCATCGCGACCTGCAGGCTCGTGCGTCCCTCGATGCGCAGCGCGATGAGCTCGCCGATGCGCAGCGCGGCGGGTGTCGGATCGATCTGGCGCAGGGCGTAGCCGGCCGGCGTGTGATTGATCACCTGGCAGTTCGCCATCGGCGGCAGTCCCGCGGTGGGCCGGCTCACCCCCGCATGCACGCCGCGGCTGTACTGCCAGACGCCGAAGAGGCCCGCGCACGTCACGACGCGCGCGCGCGAAGGCAGGCGATTGAACTGGCGGGCAGGCGGGATGGCCCATTGCCGCAGCAACCGCTTCAGGAGCGCGATGTACGCAAGACGCCCCGCGGGATCCTTGCCGATCCCGGCCGGGACATCGCCGCCGGCTTCGAGCGCGCGCAGCTGCTCCTGGATCTGGAACGCGAGATCGAACGTGAGAAGGAAGAGTTTGCTGCCCTCGATCGAGCCGCCTTTGTTCGCGGAGAACGGCGGAAAGTCGTGGCCGACCGGGACGATGGCCACGGCCTTGGCCATCCGGTGCACGGGTGCGACGTCGGTGAGCTTGGCCCAGTGCGCGAACTCCTGCACGTATCGCAGCACGATGGGCAGCTGGCCCGGCAGGAATCCATAAGGATTGGCGAGCGCCAGCAGCAGCGACTGGATCGTGATGCGGTCGGGTGTGGCTTCCGGCTGGTCCTGCGCGACCGGGACGAGATGCAGGTTGCGCTCGCGTGCGAAAGCGTAGACGACGTGCGCATCGTGCCAGGTGCGCGGCGGCACGGGTGCGTACGAAAGATAGCTGTTGACCAGGATGCGCGCGGTGCACTGCAGGCAGCGATGGATCAGCGCCACCATGAGCCGCTGCCCGCCGAGGGAGATGCGCTTGCCCGCCTCGCTCGCGAGAAGGTGCTTGTACGCGACCGACAGCTCGCCTGCGAGGGTGAGGGCGGCCTTCGCGGCTTCGAGCGCGTCTCCCGTGAGCGGATGCGATGCTCGCGAGAACTGGCGCTCGAGTCCCGGCCACAGGAGGTTGGCCGTCTCCCAGTATTTTTCGGCGAGGTCGAGCCGCTTGCCGTCGCTCATCTGGACCCGGTTGGTCGCCGCCAGCGCATCACCGATGAGGCGAGCGGCCGCCGACGGGTCCTTCTTCATCACCTCGTCGAGCCACGGCGTGAGCTTGCCGAGTCGCACTTCCGGTGGATTGGCCGGATGCGGATCGACGGCGGGAAGCGAGAGGGGAAGGGACATCGTCATGGCCTTGCGGCTCGATTCTAAGGGAACGCCAGGAGATGCCGTCAGAGCCTAGCGCGAACCATGCCAGTACTGGTGAACGGCGATCAAGCGTCCTCGCGCAGGAACTCGACCACCGGCGCGTACTGGTCGGCGGACAGCAGCATCGGAGCGTGGCCCACCCCCGCGAACTCGACGAGCCGCGCCTTGGGGCCGCGCTCCGTCATGGCCTTGGCCGTGGCGGCCGAGAGGAGGTCGGACGCCGCCCCTCGCAGCACGAGCGTGGGGCAGCGGATCGCGTCCCACAGCGGCCACAGATCCACGGGAGCGGGCGCGTTGCGGAAGGGGACCGCGATGGCCGGGTCGTAGGTCAGCGCGTAGCGGCCCTCCGCGTTCTGCGCGACGCTCGTGCGCGTCAGGTGGTCCCATTGCGCATCGGTAAGCGGGCCGAAGGGCGCCGAGACGGCGCGGATGTAAGTCTCGGCTTCGGCGATGGTTGCGAAGCTCGGCGCAAGTCCCAGGTAGTCGCGGATTCGCGCGAGCGCGCCTTGCTCGATGACCGGTCCCGCGTCGTTGACCACGAGGCGGGAGATTGGGGAATTGCGCTGCGCGGCCATGACCATCCCGAGGAGCGCCCCCATGGACGTCCCTACCCACGCGACCGTCGCCGCGTTGCTGCGCGCGATGAGCGCGGCGAGCGTGGCCAGGTACGTGGGAAACACGTAGTCGGCGGGGTCGGACAGCCATTGGCTCTCGCCGCGTCCGGGCATGTCGACGGCGATGACGCGATGCGTCTGCGCAAGCGCTTCGCCCAGCACGTCGAAATCGCGGCCATTGCGCGACAGTCCGTGCACGCAGATCAGCACACGTTCGTTCTCGGGATCGCCCCACTCGTAGTACGCGACGCGATGGAATCCATGCGGCGAGAGGCTCGAGAAGCACAGGGTGCGCGGTTGTTGCATCGTGAGCATGCGGCGATTGTCCCATATGCCAAACTTTCCGCCATGAGACGTCTTCTTCCCTCCGCGATGGTCGCAGTCCTCGCCGCATGTGCGCCGGATGCGATGAACAACCGCGCCGCAACCGGCTTCAACGGCTTCGTCAACCAGATCTCGCGCGCATGCGCTCCGCTGCAGTTCGGGCGCCACCAGTTCAGCAACCCGCTGATGGGTGGCGGGGGCGACAACTCCTACGATTTCTGGCTCGACCAGACCTCGCGCCTGTACTCGGGGGGGATCTATCCCTGCACCTACCGTTCGAGCCTCAACGGGTTCTTCGGCGCGGGCAACGACGCCACGATCGACTGCATCGTCGCCAACCTGCCCAAGTAGCCTGCGGCGTCGCGATCTTCCTCGGCCGGCTCGCTATCCGAAGTTCGCGGGCAGGAACGGCGCAGGATGCGGACCGCCCGCGAGAAACGCCGCGACGTCGTCGCGGCGCGCCATCGTGTCCTCGTAGCCCAGCGCGATCAGCGCGCGGCAGAACGCCGGCTCGAACATGAGGTACGACGTGAGGTTGGCCCCGGTGCCCGCGGTGCTGCCGAGCCCGCGCAACAGGGCACGCACAGGCCCCGGCAGCTTATCCGCGTAGTCGAGCGCCATGGCGCCGAGATCGCGTGACGGCGCGAGCACGAGCGCGTCGACGTGCCCCAGCGGAAGCTTGGCCCTCGCCTCGGGCGGAACGAGCTCCAACACGCGATTCACCTGCATCATGCGCTCGATGTCGGACGCGAGATTGTCGAGGAACACGGTCGACAGCGCGTGCCCGGCGGCTTGCGCGAACGACGGATAGTCGGCAGGCGGAGGCGGCACGTTCTGCCCGTTGAACCGCCCCACGGCGATCACCAGAATGCGCCTCGCGCCAAGATTGAGCGCTGCGGACAGCGGGGCCAACTGGCGCACGGACCCGTCCATGTACCAGTCGTCGCCGATGGGCGCCGCCGGAAACAGGAAGGGGATGGCGGTGCTCGCGAGAAGGTGATCGTGCGAAAGCGCGGCGCGCTCGCCGCTCCGGCGCATCCGCTGCCAGCCGCGCAGATCGGCCGCCCCCTCGAAGAAGCTCACCGAGTGTCCGGTCGAGTAGCTCGTGGCGTTGAGCGCCAGCGCGCGCAGCGTGCCTTCGCGAATGCGCGCGGAAAGCCGCGTGAAATCGAACTCGTTGCGAAGCAATCCGGCGAGCGGCGCATTGTCGAGCAGCGAGGCGACACCTTCGGGCGGCCGCGTGCCGGTGAGCACGGCCGCCAGGAACTGCGCGCTGTGCCGCGAGAGCTCGCCGAAGTCGGACCGGTAGACGTGCGACGCGCCGATGCGCCGCCACCATCGGGCAAGTCGCGCCACGCCGCGCCGGAAATCGTCCGCGTGCATCGCGAGCGTCGCCGCGTTGATCGCTCCCGCGGATGTGCCGCATACGATCGGAAACGGGGTCGGGCCTGCACGCGGGTGGATTGCGGCGATGGCCCGCAGCGCACCCACCTGATAGGCGGCGCGCGCGCCGCCGCCGCCAAGAACGATCGCGGTGTGGGGCTGCGCGGATGCGGTCACGCCGGGGCTCCTCCGCCGGCGCTATTCCGACCGCAGCATCCGGTCCAGGATCATCAGCATGGCGGCGGTCGCGCCCCAGATGTAGCGCTCGCCGTAGGGAATGGCCCAGTAGTCACGGCGGCGGGACCCCTGCATGCGAAAGACCCGCTGCTGGTTCGCGGGGTCGAGCAGGAACGCGAGCGGCACCTCGAACACGTCGGCCACCTCGACGGGATCGGGCGTGACCGCGAACGGCGGCTCCACCCATCCGACCACCGGCGTCACCCGGAAGCCCGTCACCGTCTCGTAGTGCGGGAGCTCGCCCAGGATCGCCACGCGATCGCGCGGCAGGCCCACTTCCTCGGTCGCCTCGCGCAACGCGGCATCCGCGAGCGACACATCCGCAGGCTCGACGCGTCCGCCGGGAAACGAAATCTGACCGGGATGGTTGGGAAGATCGGCGCTGCGTTGCGTGAGCAGCATGGTGAGTCCCTCGTCGCGGTTGACGACCGGCACGAGGACGGCGGCGGGCGTGCTGCGGCCCTCGCGGCCCGGCAGGCGGAATCCATCGCTCATCCCGCGCGCGCTCTCGGGCGCGGGCCGCGCGAGGCGCGCGGCGAGCCAGGCCTTCTGGTCGGACGGGGACAGGGCAAACAACGGTATCGACATCCGAGCGCGATTGTAACCGCGACGCCGGCCAACGACTCCCCCCGGGTCTGCTAACCTTGAGCCGTCGCGTGCGACTGCCGCTGGTCGCCATTCGCCCGCGCGGTGCTTGAAACTTGAGGGCCCATGCCGCACTCGAAGAACGTGATGCGCCGCCTTTCCGCTTGCCTCGCCTTGCTTGCCTTGCCTCTTCTCGCTGGGGGGTGGGCACCGCTCGCCGCGGCCGCCGAGCCGGCGGTTTCCGCCAATCACCCCATCATCGGCACCTGGCGGTTCACGGTGCCCGATGGAACCTGCGCGGAGACTTATCGCTTTCGCGCCGACGGCACGTCGCACGTGACCAGCGGCGAAGAGGTGGCCGAGACCGAGTTCAGCATTTCCCCCAAGCCGAGCCGCAAGGGGTTCTACGAGTGGGTCGACACCATCGTCAAGGACAACGGCAAGAAGGATTGCGCGGGACAGATCACGGACGTTGGCCGCAAGAGCAAGACCTACATCCAGTTCGACGCCGCTGCCCAGCGCTTCATCGTGTGCCAGGACGAGAGCCACGATGCCTGCTTCGGACCCTTGCGCCGGGTGGGCGGCGAAAGCATCTGAGAAGACCGACCCGGGGGAACCTTGGAAGCCACGAACATCCTGCCCGTCGTCGGGCTGCTCGTACTCGCCGTGGTGGTGGTGATCGTCCTTCTGCGCGTGATGCGTACCCGTCACGACGCGCATGACCGCCGCCTCGACGACACGCCCGTCGATGTTCCACCGCCTGCGGTCCGGCCCTCCGGTCTCACCAAGGAGGAGCAGGACTATCTCGACTCCTCGCACATCACGGGACCGATCGTGCCGGGCGGGCGCGATGCCCTCGAGACGTGGCAATCCAACAAGCGGAAATAGCCCATGCCCGTGACGCTCGACATCTGGCTCGCCTACGCCGCGGCCACCGTCGTCCTGCTCGTGATCCCCGGGCCGACCATCCTCACGGTGATCAGCTACTCGCTGACGCACGGGCGCCGAGCCAATGTCGCGCTGGTGGCCGGCGTGGCGCTCGGCGATTCGACCGCGCTCCTGCTGTCTCTGGTCGGGCTGGGCGCGGTGCTCGCCGCGTCGGCCGTCGCCTTCACCGCGGTCAAGTGGGCGGGCGGGCTCTATCTCATCTACCTCGGACTCAAGATGCTGCGCGGAAGCGCCGTCACGCTTCCGGCGGAAGGCGCGGCGCCGGCCGACCTCGAAAGCCACGGCCGCGTGTTCCTCAACACGTGGCTCGTCACCGCGCTCAATCCGAAGGGCATCGTCTTCTTCATCGCGTTCCTGCCGCAGTTCATACGTCCTGGCGCCGACGTCGCCGCGCAACTTTGGGTGTTCGCGATCACGTTCGTGGTGCTCGCCACCCTCAACGCGGCGCTCTACGCGATCTTCGCTGCCAGCGCGCGCAGGTTCCTCGCCACACCAAGGGCGCTGCGCGGCTTCAACCTCGCCGGCGGATCGCTGCTCACGGCCGCGGGCGTGTGGGCGCTCTTCGCGCGGCGCAGCGGCGCGGCGTGAACGTGCGCTACCGCGGAATAGCAGCGGTCTTGCGCCTGTACGTTGCATTGGACGTTTCGTAGAATCATCCGCTCCCACCGGGCGCCCGAGAGAAGGCGCCGCAGCCCATCCCACCTCGGAGGAATTGCATGGCCAAGCTCAACATCAACGGCAAGGTGCGCGACGTCGCCGTCGAGCCCGACACGCCGCTGCTCTGGGCAATCCGCGAGAACGTCGGGTTGACCGGCACCAAGTACGGCTGCGGGGTCGCCCAGTGCGGGGCGTGCTCGGTCCTGGTGAACGGCGAGGTGGTGCGCTCGTGCTCGTTGCCGGTGAGCGCCGTGAAGCCCACCGACCGCATCGTCACCATCGAGGGCCTGTCGCCCAACAGCTCGCATCCGGTGCAGAAGGCGTGGCTCGCCCTGGAGGTTCCGCAATGCGGCTATTGCCAATCGGGGCAGATCCTCGCCGCCGTCGCGCTCCTGTCGAAGAACCCCAATCCGAGCGACGCGGACATCGACCAGGCCATGACCAACATCTGCCGCTGCGGCACGTACCAGCGCGTTCGCGCGGCGATCCACACGGCGGCCGCGGCGAAGAAGCCCGCCAAGACGCAGGCCTAAGGGAGATCGCCATGACCAAGCCCGTTGCCAAGCCTCGCGTCACCAATCCCTCCCGCCGCAGGTTCGTCGTCGCGTCCGCCGCCGCCGGCGGCGGACTCGCCGTCGGAATGCACGTTCCGATGCTCTCGGCCGCCACCGCAACCAAGCCCGCCGCCGCAACGCCGGTGGAGGTCAACGCCTGGGTCGTGGTCAAGCCCGACGACACCTGCATCATCCGCATCGCGCGCTCCGAGATGGGACAGGGCACGCTGACGGGGCTTGCCCAGCTCGTGGTCGAGGAGCTCGAGTGCGACTGGAACAAGCTGGGCTACGAGTTCCCGACGCCGGGCGAAAGCCTTGCGCGCAAGCGCGCGTGGGGCGAATTCGGCACGGGCGGCAGCCGCGGCATTCGCATGTCCGAGGATTACGTCCGGCGGGGCGGGGCGGTCGCGCGCACGATGCTCGTGCAAGCGGCCGCGGACCAGTGGAAGGTGCCCGCGGGCGAGTGTGCCGTGAGCAATGGCGTCATTACCCACACGCCGACGGGCCGCAAGACGAGCTACGGCAAGGTGGCGCCCGTGGCGGCGAAACTC
>CAZIZD010000222.1:0-7693 GCA_964543615.1 uncultured Alcaligenaceae bacterium
GGCCACCGTGACCGTGACCTCGTCCTCGAACGCCTCGGCGCCGGTCCATTCGAGGAAGGTCGCGATGCCGCGGCCGCGAAGCCTTCCCTTCGCCTGCGACGAGGCGAGGCGCGCGTCGAAGCCGCCCCACTCCGCGTGCGCGAGCCCCAGGTCGAGCACGCGCTCGAACTGCCCCGTGTCGTACGTCTTGGCCATCGGATTCTTGTAGGGCATCTGCGCGGGCCGGATCATGTTGCGGCGGCGCAGCTCGACGCGGTCGATGCCGGACTTGCGCGCCATCGCATCCATCAGACGCTCGATGGTGTAGATCGCCTCGGGACGTCCCGCGCCACGATACGGACCTGTCGGCGTGGTGTTGGTGAGCACGCCCTCGATTTGCACGTCTATGGTGGGGATGTCGTAGACGCTGGTCGACACCCACGGGCCGATGAGAAGCTGGATGATCGCGCCGGCCGGCGTTGCGTACGCGCCGAGGTTCGCGTGCGAGTGCACGCGCAGCGCGCAAATGCGGCCCTCCTCGTCGATGGCGAGGGTGGCGCGGCTCACGAGATCGCGGCCGTGCGTGGCCGAGAGGAATTCCTCGAGGCGATCCGCGGTCCACTTGACGGGCCGCTGGTGCGCGCGCGCAAGCCATGCCGCCACGACATCCTCGCAATAGAGCGCCGTCTTCATGCCGAAGCCGCCGCCAATGTCGCCGACCACGACGCGGATCTTCTCCTTGTCGATGCCGAGCACCTCGGGGCCAAGCTCGTCGCGCACTCCCGTGGGCGTCTGGCACGAAAGGCGAAGCGTGATGCGATCGCTCGTCGCGTCGTAGCTCGCGAGCACGGCGCGCGGCTCGATCGGCGCGGGTATCACGCGCTGGTTGACGAGGTCGAGTGTCACCACGTGGCTGGCCGCGGCGATGGCGACCATCGCCGCTTCGGGGCTGCCGTGCTTCCCGACGCACGCGACGTTGCCCGTCGCCTGCGGCCACAGCAGCGGCGCGTTGCGGGCGGTGGCGTCGGCGAGCGTCACCACCGAGGGCAGCGCTTCGTAACGCACGTCGATCGCCTCCGCCGCATCGCGCGCCTGCTCGCGTGTCTCCGCCAGCACGGCCGCGACGATCTCGCCGACGAAGCGCACCGTGTCGACCGCCATGGCATGCTGCGGCGGTGCCGCGGTGGGTTCCCCGTTCGCGCGCTTGAAGTCCGCCGATTGCACGAGGGGCTTGACCCCGGCCTGCGCGAGTTCCGCGCCCGTCACGATGCCGATCACACCGGGCATCGCCTTGGCCGCGGCCGTGTCGATCGCAACGATCTTCGCGTGCGCGTGCGGCGAGCGCAGGAACGCGAGGTAGCCCTGTCCGGGCAGGGAGAAGTTGTCCGCGAAGCGGTCGCGTCCGGTGAGGAGCTCCTCGTCCTCGACGCGGCGCACGGCCTTGCCGCTTCCGAATCGTGCGTTCTGGGTATGGGCGGTCATCGTGGCGGTAACCAAGTAAGATGTCCGGGCGCTTTCGCCCGACCGGACATCTTACCGCCATGACGTACCTCGTCGCAGGACTGGTCCTCTTTCTCGGCGTCCACTCCATCCGCATCTTCGCCGACCCGTGGCGCACCGCCATGATCGGGCGGCTGGGGCCGGGCGCGTGGCGCGCGATCTATTCCATCGCCTCGCTGGCCGGCTTCATCCTGCTCGTGTGGGGGTACGGGCAGGCGCGCATGCAGGGCATCTTCCTGTGGCAGCCGCCGGGTTGGACGCGCTATCTCACGTCGCTTCTCGTGCTGCCCGCGTTCATCCTGATCGTGGCGGGCAACATGCGGGGCACGCGCATCAAGGCGCGCTTGGGGCATCCGATGCTGCTCGGCACCAAGACGTGGGCGTTCGCGCATCTCTTGTCGAACGGGTCGCTCGCCGACGTGCTGCTCTTCGGCGGATTCCTCGCGTGGTCGATCGTGGATTACGCCTCCTGCCGCCGGCGCGACCGCGCCGCGGGCACCGTCTATCCGCCAGGCACAGTGGGACGCGACGTCACGGCAATCGTCATCGGCATCGTGGCGTACGTCGTGTTCGGATTCTGGCTGCACCGCCTGCTGATCGGCGTGCCGGTGGCGTGAGGCGCGCGCGCGCTCCCTAAGTGCCGGTGGCGGTCACCGGCGACAGCGAGCCGATGCGCACGCCGAGCAGGCGTATGCGCCGCGAAAGCTCGACCCGCTTCAGGCACTCGCCGGCCGCGCGCCGGATGGCCTGCGCGTCCTGCGTGGGGGCATCGATGGTGCGGTCGCGGGTCACCGTCTTCCAGTTGTCGAAGCGCAGCTTGATGCCGATGGTGCGGCCCGCGTAGCCCTTGCGCACGAGGTCGCGCGACACGCTCTGACACAGGTCCGTGAAGATCGCCGAGAGCTCCTCGCGATCGCGCCTTGCCGAGAGGTCGCGCTCGAAGGTCGTCTCGCGGCTGATGGAAACCGGTTCGCTCTCGGTCACGACGTCGCGATCGTCCTCGCCACGAGCCGCCCGCAGCAGCCACGCCGCGTAGTTGGGCCCGAAGTGCTCCGCGAGAAACGCAAGGTCCGCGTGCGCGAGCGC
Organism: uncultured Alcaligenaceae bacterium; assembly: GCA_964543615.1. Taxonomy (GTDB): domain Bacteria; phylum Pseudomonadota; class Gammaproteobacteria; order Burkholderiales; family Casimicrobiaceae; genus VBCG01. The sequence goes on from CAZIZD010000222.1 coordinate 2,566, forward strand.
ACCGATGGTGCGGATGCCGAGCGAGGTCAGGCGCTCGCTCGCCTTGGGACCGATGCCGTTGATGCGCTTCGGGGGCAGCGGCCAGATGCGCGCCGGGAGGTCGTCCGCCTTGAGGATGGTGAGGCCGTCGGGCTTGTCGAGCTCGGAGGCGATCTTCGCGAGGAGCTTGTTGGGCGCGACCGCGATGGAGCACGAAAGGCCCGTTGCCTCGCGCACCGCGGCCTTGAGCGCCTTCGCGACGTCGCGCGCCCGCCACCACGCGTCGATCGCCGACTCGTCGGCCGCGTGCGGCTCCGCGCCCGGCGGATCGACGTCGGTCAGGTCGATATAGATCTCGTCGATGCCGCGGTCCTCGATGCGCGGCGCGATGTCCGCGACCGCCGCCTTGAAGAGCCGCGAATGCCGGCGATACGCCTCGAAGTCGCTGGGCAGGAGGACCACGTCCGGCGCGATCGCCGCGGCCTTCATGAGGCCCAGCGCGGACCGCAACCCCAATGCGCGCGCCTCGTACGTCGCGGTGAGGATCACGCCGCGTCCGGCATAGCCGCGCAAGGTCGCGAACCTGCGCGTGACGTTGCCCGCCTCGTCGACGATCTCCTCGGGCTTGTGCCGCGATCCGCCGCCGATGACGACCGCCTTCCCCCTGAGCTCGGGATAGCGCAGCAACGCCACGGACGCGTAGAACGCGTCCATGTCGAGATGGGCGATGAGGCGCGGCAACGCCTGCGACGGCTAGTGCGACATCAGCACCGGCACCGTCATCGTCTGCAGCATGAGACGCGTGACGCCGCCCAGCACCACCTCCGACAGCCGCGGCCGGCTGTACGCGCCCATCACGATGAGATCGGCGCCGAAGTCCGCCGCGCGCGACAGGATGAAGTTGCCGGCGTCGACGTCCTCGGCCACCTCGTGGCGCACCGTCGCCTCGACGCGATGATGCGCGAGCCATGCCGCGATGTCCTTGTCGGCGAGCGCCTCGCGCGCCGACGCCTCGTCGCTGGCGGCGGAAATCGACAGCACGCGGACGGCCTTCGCATGGGCGAGGAGCGGCAGCGCGTCCGCCGCCGCGCGCGCCGACTCGCGCGACTCCTTCCACGCGACGAGCACGCGCTCGCCGAGCGTCGACGCGCCGCTCTCGGGGACGAGCAGCACCGGCCTGCCCGATTGCATCAGCACCGCGTGCACGAGATCGCTCTCGAACGCATCGCGCGGTTGCGGCGCGATGATCAGGTCGGCGTAGCGCGCGTGCAGGGTCGCGGCCTCTTCCGCCGCGCCCGCGGGCGCTTGCCACGCCGCGTCGGCGAGTCCGTGCCGCGCTGCAACCTCGTGGAAGCGTGCCTCGGCCCGCTGTTGCGCCTCGCCGCTGTCGCGCAGGCGATGCTCCACGACCGAATCCGGGAGCACCGCGGACGCGAACGGCGTCATCTCGCGGGTCGGCACGAGGTACGCGCCCGTGAGCTCGGCACCGTGACGCTTCGCGAGCGCGGCCGCGAGCTCCACGTGTACGAGGCTTGGGTTGTCGTCGAGATGAACGAGAATCGAGCGATAGTCCATGACGGCTCCTGAGCTGATGATCTCCATTTTGAACTACTTCGCGCAACCAAACGCGCACCCGCGAGTCCAACCCTTCGCGAAGGTTGATCCAGATGAAGAGTCCTTTCCTGTGGCTTGCGGTGCTCGCTGCCCTCGGCGTAGGCGGACTCTGGTATTGGAATCACGTCCGCGAGAATCCGACGGCAACGCCGCCTCCGGTCCCTCCCGTCGCAGTCGCGCCGGAGCCATCGGCACCAGCGGCCACGATCGCCCATCCGGTGCCCGACGTGCCCGCCCCGGCCAAGCCGCTGCCGTCGCTTGCCGACAGCGACCAGACGATGATGAGCCTGCTGGCCGAGCTCTTCGGTTCCGAGGCCGTCGCGCGATTCTTCGTCAGCGACGCGATCGTGCAGCGCTTCGTCGCGACCATCGACAACCTTCCCCGCAAGACCTTGTCCGCGCGGCTCATGCCGGTCAAGCCCGTGCCCGGCGCCTTCGCCGCGACGGGGACCGGTGAGCCCAAGACGATCGACGCCGGCAACGCCCTGCGCTATCGGCCCTACGTCGTCGCGATGGAAGCCGTCCCCGCCAAGCGCCTGGTCGCGGCTTACGCGCAAACGTACCCGCTCTTCCAGGCCGCGTACCGGGACCTGGGATACCCCAACGGCTACTTCAACGATCGCCTCGTCGCGGCCATCGACGACATGCTGGCCGCGCCCGAGATCGCCGCGCCCGGGGTCACGCAGCCGAAGGTGCTGTACGAGTTTGCCGATCCGGCGCTGGAGAATCTCTCCGCGGGGCAGAAGATGCTGGTGCGCATGGGCCCGGAGAATGCGAAGCGCGTGAAGGAAAAGCTTCGCGCGATCCGCCGCGAGCTCACCGGCACGCGCGCCCCGTAACGTATAATCGCAGCTGACGCATTGCCTGCCATCGCCGCCCCCACCAGGGCGGTTTTGTTTTGACCCCTCGATGAACGGACCGACCTTTCCCGCCGATCTCCTGCGCGACGTCTCGCGCAGGCGCACGTTCGCGATCATCTCGCACCCCGACGCCGGCAAGACCACGCTCACCGAGAAGCTCCTGCTCTACGGCGGCGCGATCCAGATGGCGGGCACCGTCAAGGCGCGCAAGAGCGCGCGCCACGCGACTTCCGACTGGATGGAGGTCGAGAAGCAGCGCGGCATCTCGGTCACGAGCTCCGTGATGCAGTTCGAGTACGACGGCCACACGATCAACCTGCTCGACACGCCCGGCCACCAGGACTTCTCGGAAGACACCTACCGCGTGCTCACGGCCGTCGACGCCGCGGTGATGGTGATCGACGCCGCCAAGGGCGTCGAAGAGCAGACCATCAAGCTGCTCGAGGTGTGCCGCCTGCGCGCGACACCCATCATCACTTTCATCAACAAGATGGACCGCGAGGTGCGCGAACCCTTGTCGCTCCTCGAGGAAATCGAGTCAGTCCTGTCGATCGACTGTGCCCCCGTGACCTGGCCCATCGGCATGGGCAAGGCATTTCGCGGCGTGTTCGATCTTCGCCACGACCGGCTGCGCCGCTTCACGCCCGGCGAGGAGCGCAGGAGCGAGGACGCCGAAGTCATCGAGGGCATCGACAACCCGCGCCTCACCCAACTCTTCCCCGACGAGATCGAGGCGCTCCGGCGCGACGTCGACCTGCTGCGCAGCGCGAGCGCGCCGTTCGACCTCGCGGAGTTCCTCGCGGGCCGGCAGTCGCCGGTGTTCTTCGGCTCCGGCATCAACAACTTCGGCGTGCAGGAGATCCTCGCGGCGCTCACCGAGTGGGCGCCGCCGCCGCAGCCGCGCGACGGCGGCACGCGCATGGTCGAGCCCGCCGAGGCGCCCTTCAGCGGCTTCGTGTTCAAGATCCAGGCGAACATGGACCCACGGCATCGCGACCGCATCGCGTTCTTCCGCGTGTGCTCGGGCCGCTACTCGCCGGCGATGAAGGTGCAGCACCAGCGGCTGGGCCGCGAGATGAAGCTCGGCAACGTCATGACGTTCATGGCCAACGAGCGCGTGCAGAGCGAAGACGCCGTGGCCGGCGACATCATCGGCATCCACAATCACGGCCAGCTGCAGATCGGCGACACGCTCACCGAAGGCGAGGCGCTGGGCTTCAAGGGCATCCCCTACTTCGCGCCCGAGCTCTTCCGCGTCGCGCGGCCGCGCGATCCGTTCAAGGCCAAGCAGCTCCAGAAGGGATTGCAGGAGTTGGGCGAAGAGGGCGCGATCCAGGTGTTCGAGACGATCGTCGGCAACACGCTGCTGCTGGGCGCCGTCGGCCAGCTGCAGTTCGAGGTCGTCGCCGCACGCCTTGCAAGCGAGTACAAGGTCGACGCGGTCTACGACGACGCCGGCATCGCCACCGCGCGCTGGCTCACCTATCCCGACGAGAAAGTGCGGCGCGACTTCGAGCGCGACCGCGCGGCGACGCTCGCGACGGACGTCGACGGCAATCCCGTGTACCTCGCACCCAACAGGTTCAACCTGCAGGTCGCAATGGAGCGCTGGCCGCAAGTCGGATTCCACGCGACCCGCGAGCACGGGCAGCGCATGGCGCACACCTAGGCAACGCAAAGACGGCGCGCCGCGCGCGCCCGGTCCCACCTGGACGTTTTCAGCTGATCCCCGGCGGCGGCGGGGTATTGGGCGGCGGATACGTCGTGGACGGCGGCGGCGGCGCCGACACCGCCGGCCCGGGCGCGATCGGACCCGGCGGAACGCCCGGATATCCCGGAGGCGGACCGTACCGCGCGGGCGGCGTGTTCGAGAGATTGGGCGGCGGGTAATTCGGGGGCGGATAGGCCGCCGGCGGTGCGCCGCGATATGCGACCCGGCCCGGGAGGTCGTTGCCGCGGGCATACATGCACTGCCCGTAGGCAATGTCGTAACGGCGCTGCGTCTCCGCGTAGGAAACACCGGCGGCATTCGCGCCGGCGGCGCTACCGAAGAGCAGTCCGGTCCCGGCGCCCCAGGCTGCACCGGCGCCCGCGTTGCCCGTCACCGACCCCAGGATCGCACCCGCTGCGGCGCCCAGCGCGCTGCCCACGACGGCACTTCCGACCGCGCTTTGCTGGGCGTTCTGCGCCGCCGACGACCCGCCGATCGCCGCCTCGGCGTATTGCTGGCAGGAGGCCTGATCGGCCTGGAACTGCTGGAAGTTCTTGTTTGGCCCCGGCATCGCCATGATCGTAGGTCCGCTTGGCACCGTGGCACATCCAGCGAGAGCGAGTGCTAACAAACTTGTCACTCCGGCAAGGCGCGCGGTGCTCATTGCGGCTGTCCCGACGCCGGAGTCACGGGGATCCAGGCACGGTTGCAATTGGGCACGTAGGGGAAGTAGCCCGCCGGCTCCGTGCAGTAGTACCAGAGGTTGGTAGGCGGCGCGGCCACGGCCGCAGCCGCCTGCGGCACGACCACCGTCTCGTCGATGGTGGTCCAGGTCTGTGGTGACGCCGTCGCGACCACAGCCACGCTCGGGGCCCACCAGCCCGCGCCCCACCACGGTCCCCACCAGCCGGCGGAGCCCCAACCCCAGCCCCATCCGGGGCCGGCCCAGCCCCCTCCACCGCCG
>CAZIZD010000223.1:0-7673 GCA_964543615.1 uncultured Alcaligenaceae bacterium
CCTGCTTTACGTCGCGGTCGCCGACCTGATCCCGAGCCTGCACCGCCGCCCCGAGCCGATGGAAACGGCGCGGCAGGTGATTGCGATCGGACTGGGGGTCGGCATCATCTGGTTCATGCACGCGATGCTCGAGCACTGACGCAAACCTCGCGCGTTAAACTATCCGAATGGCGCCGCTCGATGCTCGCGATCCCGCTGCCTGGTCCGCGTGGACCGAGCAGTGGCAGGAGGCGCAACGCGCATGGATGCAGTGGTGGCAGAACGCCGGGGCGGCCGAGGCGCTTCCGGGTGCGCGCGCCGCGGCGGAACTTCCGGCAGGTGTCGCCGAGCTCCAGGCTCGTTACCAGCGCGATCTCGCGGCCTTGTGGAGTGCGGTGGCGGAGACGCCGCCCGACTGCAAGCTTCCCGAGGTGGCCGCGCAATCGCCGTCCGACCGGCGATTCTCCGGCAAGGCATGGCACGACCAGCCCTTCTTCTCGCTGCTCCGCCAGGCCTATCTCATCCACGCGTCGTACCTGCGCGACCTCGCGGAGCTGGTGCCGCTGCCCGAGGCGGAGAAGCGGCGCCTGACGTTCGCCACGAGGCAATACGTCGAGGCCATCGCACCGACCAACTTTCCGGCGACCAATCCGGAGGTCCTGCGCAAGGCCATCGAGACGGACGGCGCGAGCGTCGTGCAGGGTCTGCGCAACCTCGCCGAGGATGCGCGCAAGGGCCGCATCACGATGACCGACGAGCACGCGTTCGAGGTGGGGCGCAACCTCGCCGTGACGCCTGGCAGCGTGGTCTACCGCAACGATCTCATCGAGATCCTGCAGTACGCGCCCGCGACGCCGCGCGTCGGCACGCGGCCGCTCGTGATCGTGCCGCCCTGCATCAACAAGTACTACATCCTCGATCTCACGCCGTCGAACTCGTTCGTCGCGCACGCGGTTGCCGAGGGGAACACGGTGTTCATGGTGTCGTGGCGCAACGTCCCGGAAGCGCTCGGAAGTCTCACGTGGGACGACTACGTCGAGAAGGGCGCCATCGCGGCGCTGCGCGTCGCGGGCGAGATCGCGCGCAGCAAGACGGTCAACGCGCTGGGTTTCTGCGTCGGCGGCACGATCCTCGCGTGCGCGCTCGCCGTCCTCGCGGCGCGCAAGGAGCCCCTCGTCGCATCCGCGACGTTCCTCACGACGATGCTCGACTTCAGCGACCCGGGGGACATCGGCGTGTACGTGTCGGAGGAGTTCCTGGCCGCGCGCGGACCGGCGTTCATGGCGGGCGAGCGCATCGACGGCAGCGAGCTCGCCACCGCCTTCGCGAGCCTGCGTCCGAACGAGCTCGTGTGGAACTACGTCGTGGGCAACTACATGAAGGGCGAGACGCCGCCTGCGTTCGACCTCCTGTACTGGAACAGCGACTCGGCCAGCCTGCCGGGGCCGATGTACGTGTACTACCTGCGCAACATGTACCTCGGCAACCGGCTGCGCGAGCGGGGCGACCTCACCATGTGCGGGGTGCCGGTGGACCTGTCACGCATCACCATCCCCGTGTACGTCCTCGCCTCGCGCGAGGATCACATCGTGCCCTGGCGCTCGGCGTATCGCACGACATCGCTCGTGGGCGGCGACGTCACCTTCGTGCTCGCCGCGTCGGGGCACATCGCGGGGGTCGTCAATCCGCCGCAGCCGCCCAGGCGCAATCATTGGGTGAACGATCTGGTCACCGATGATCCCGACGACTGGCTCGCTCGCGCGCACTCCGTGCCGGGAAGCTGGTGGCCGCACTGGCAGGGGTGGCTGTCGCAGTTCGCCGGAAAGAAGCGCGCGAAGCCGCGCGCCCCGGGCAACGCGCAGCACCCCCCGCTCGAGCCTGCACCGGGATGCTACGTCTTGGATCGAGCCTGAGACCTTCTGCAGGGTTGTGGGTCAAACCCACTACCCTCCAGGGCGCGGCCTTGACTTGGCCTCAGGGATCGCGATACAAGTGCTCTGCTTGAATGCCGAAGTCGTTTCCCGATTGTCAGGGGAGCTATTGCATGTGCGATCGGCTTCGCGCGTCATATCGCGCCGTTTCGGGTTGGTGGTGGCCGACGATGTTGGCCACCACACTTTCGCTGTGCGTGGCGATGCCCATGGCGGAGGCGACGCAGACCCTGGCGCCTGATCCGGCGTTCGGGAGCACGGTCCAGAGTATCGCCGGGCGTAGCTCCGTAAGCACCCAGGGCGTCAGCGCGCGGTGGAGCGCGAGCCAGACCCTGGCGGATGGTCGCGTCATCGTCGCCGGCACCGCCTGCCCCACGCCGACACCTTGCCGCATCGCGTCCCGGCTAGCCATGGCGAGGCTCACCGCGAGCGGGAGCCTCGACGGCACGTTCAATCCGACCGGACAGCGGCCGGGATCAGTCTACTTCGACCTCGGTGGACGCTTCGATCTTGCGGGCCTTGCGGTCGACGGACTCGGTCGCATCATCGTCGCCGGCAATATTGTCGACAGCGCCGAGACGGTCGTCGCCCGGTTCCATCCGGACGGCACCCTTGACACGACCTTCGCCGCGTCGGGTGCAATTCCGGGCATCTACCGCCGCAACCTTGGGAGTTCGACGACGACCCAGGCGGTGGTCGTCGATGCAAGCAACCGTCTGGTCATCTCTGGTCACGTGGACGCCGTGCCGTTCGTCGCTCGCCTGACGTCGCTCGGCGGCACCGACTTCACGTTCAATGCTGCCGGCGGCAGTCCAGGCACGCTCAAGCTCGACGCGTCGGCCGTTCCGGGATTTCTCTACGGCTCGGCAACCTCCGTTGCGATCGACGGCACCGATCGGATCGTGATCGCCGGGCAGCAGAGCAACCAGAACTACTTCGCAAACACACGGGTGGGCCGCGGCAACGACTACTATGGCGCGCCGTTCGTCGCGCGCGTGTCGAGCAACGGAACGCTGGACCCCTCGTTCGGCGCAAGTGCTTGGCCAGGGGTCGCCCAGTTCGCGGGCTTCAACAGCGTCGGCAACAAGAACTTCTCAGGTCGAGTCGGACTCGCGTTCGACAGCCTGCAGCGCATCGTGCTGGGTGGCATTGCCCAGTTCACATCCTATCGCGGACCGCTCGCGCTACGCCTCGACACGAGCGGAATTGAGGATCCGACGGCGTACACCTACTCGTCCGCATGGCCCACCGGAGGGTCGCCGTTTGCCCCCGTGTCGTCCATCGCGCCGCTCGGCTCGTTCAACGGCGTCGGTGCAGGCAGTGCGGGCAGAATCGCCGTCGACACACTCGGCCGCGTATATATCGCGGGGACGTACTCGACCGGCGTATCGCCGAATCAGGATCTGCGAGCGTTCGTCTTTCGCGCGACATCCAGCCTTCAGCCGGACTCCACGTTCGCGCCGGATGTCCCCGGCAATCCGCCCGCACGCGGGATCCACGCGTTCGATCTCACCGATGGTCCCTACGAGTGGGCGGACACGCCGTCGCTCGCGTCGCCGGATCCCCCCCTGTTTTCGGCGGACGCTGCGGCCGGCGTGGCATACCTCGCGGGACCATGGCGCAACCTTCCGGCTGACGGAGGCGTGCTCCGTATCGTGCTGGACACGGGTGCCCTCGACGCATCGTACGGAAACGCCGGAATTGCGCTGACAGGCCAGGTGGGGGTCGGGACCTCGTTGATCACCAGCAGCTCGATGGCCCCAACCTTCGACGGCAAGTATGTCGTGGTGGGTCGCCACTCGCTGGCCCAGAACACCGCCGGTGGCACGACCGTCTCGCTGCTCCGATTCGATCGCAGCGGCGCGGTTGACGCCACACTCGAGCCCGCCGGTTTGCCGCCAGGGTTGCTGCTCTGGGCGCCGTCCCTGGACTACACCAACCTCTTCAGGACGCCGAGCGACGGCCCGATCACGGCGATGACGGACGCCGACGGGAAGCTGGTCGTCGCATTCGTCGCAACCGTGCCGTCGCTCGCAACGTCGAACAGCGCAGTGGTCGCCCGCTTCAACGCCGACGGTACGCTCGATACGACGTTCAATCCGGCGGGGACGTGGCCCGGCGTCGTCGTCCGCCACATTGGCGTATCGCAAGCCAACATGACGCTGAGCGAGATCGCCCAGGACCGCGCCGGCCGCTACTACCTCGCAGGCACGACCGCCACCGCGATCCCCGTCAACAACACCCAGATCGGGTTCGTCGCACGCTATACGCGGGCTGGCCTCCCGGACGCGACTTTCAACGACGGCATCAATCCGTTCGTGACCGTTCGCTACGGTTCGGGAGCCGGCCTCGCCTCGACCGCAGACGTGATCCGGGTCGCCCGCGACGAGAAGATCCTGGTCAGCGGGCGGCTGCTGTCGCTTCCGTTGCAGGCCGTCGACGGCGATACGGCGGTCGCGCGCTACTTCCCGGACGGCAGTCAAGACACGACATTCAATCCGGTGGGCGCGTTCCCCGGCGCGCTGGTCTTTCCGCGCATTTCGCAGAAAGGCGAGGCGCGCCGCGTCGACACCATGCTCGAGTTGCCGGACGGACGATGGCTCGTGGGCCACGAGGCGTCGAATGTAGGCTGCTCGACTTGCGTTACGTTTCCAGGCCCGGTCGTGCGCAGGTTCACCGCGGACGGGACTCTGGACACCGCATATGGCGGCGGCACCGGCTACATCCGCCTCGCGAGTGCCTGCTACATTCGATGGGCGGCGGCGCGGATGCATCCCGATGGGGTTAGCTACTGGCTATGTGCGGGCTATCCGCCTGCCGCCCCTTCGTTGACCTCATATCACACGCCCCCGGCCGTCCTGCGCTTGGATGCGGCCGGGAATCGCGACACCGCCTTCGGGACGGGAGGCGAGCACCTGTTTCCCGGGTCTGCGACCAATGGCTTCATGGTTGGGCACGACCTCGCGCTCGACCGCTCTGGAGTGGTGATCGCGGCTCAACTCTTTCCGACGGCCACTTACACCGAAGCGACGACACTGCTCGCGAGGTCGATGTTGCAGAACGTTCCGGGAGAGCCCTGCGCGGGATTCGTCGATGCCAACTCGAGCGATCTGCTTTGCGCCAATATTGAATGGCTCAGGAACCGGAGAATCACGCTCGGCTGCGGCGGATCCAATTACTGTCCACAGCAGCCGGTCTCCCGCGATCAGATGGCGGCGTTCCTCAATCGGCTGGGGACCGCACTGACGCCGGTCGTGTCATGGAAAGAGCAAGCGACGGGGAACGTCACGCTCGGTAACGGCACGGTCGTGTGCGAGACGCCGGATTTCAACGTCGCTGACTTCCCACGCACCGCGAACCTCGACGCGATTTTCATGGCAACCGCGCCCACCGACACGCCCTATGGAGCGGACCTCGTCGCGAGCTACGACGCCGGAGCCACATGGACAAACCTCGCTGCGGTGGGCGGCCGAGGGACCGTGCCGGCGGGTCAGTGGTCGAACGCACGCGTGCGCGCCGTCCGTGATCTGGCCGTCGGACAGACCGTTCGATTTGGATTGCGGGTCACGCGGGGCGACCTCTCCGGCACTGCGGCACTTGTCGGCAGTCAGTGCCAACTGCGTTCGCTAGTCGTAAGTCGAGACGGAACCCAGGCGCCCTATTGATCACGAGAGAACGTTCGAGGAGAAGTGATTGAACATCCCGACGCTGTCACGTATATGTCATGTGCTCGCCTCGATGGCCCTCGCGCTGGCGTGCGGGCCCGCCTTAGGCGCGCCACCCTGCGCCGGCTTCGACGATGTCGACCAGCTTTCGCCTTTCTGTCAGAACATCGAATGGATCCGTAACCGTGGCGTGACGCTCGGATGCGGGCCTAGCGCGTACTGTCCCCAGCAGCAAGTCACGCGCGAGCAGATGGCGGCGTTCATGAATCGGCTGGGCACTGCGTTGACTCCACGACGACTCCTGGTGGAGACCAGTCCGGGAGCGATCGATGTCGATGCGTCGAGCGTCGTGTGCCAGACGACTGATTATGTCGTGAGCCCGCCTCCCGTCAACTTTCCGCAGCGCGCATTTCTCGATCTCGTGTTCGCGGGACAGGCTCCCGCGGCCATCGATATCGCGGTCGACGTCGTCGTCTCCACCAACAGCGGCGCGAACTGGGCACCCGTCAACACATTGTCCACCAGGGGGTCCGTCCCGGCAAACGGATGGGGCAACATCGCTGGCCTCGGCGTGGCGGACCTCGCCGCCGGCTCGACCGTCCGCTTCGGCGTACGCGTCAACCGGGTGAGCGGCACGGCCGATCTCGCCGACAGCCGCTGCAACCTTCACGTCGCCATCGGCTCACGCGATGGCACGAGCTCGCCGTTCTAGCCGGGCGCCCCGATGTCGGTGGAAGGGATCGCGTCCACCGCGTCGGTGATGACGGTGTCCACGCCCCACCCCCCCAGCTCGCGCACGCGCGCCGGATCGTTCGGGGTGTAGCAGCACACGCGAAAGCCGCGGGAATGGGCGTCCGCCACAAGCTCGCGCGTGAGGCAGGCGTGATTGACGTCGAGCGCTACGCACTGCAGGCGCGCGAGCCGCTCGGCCCAGTCACCGGGCAGGTCGTCGAGCAGGAGTGCGCGCGGCAGGCCAGGCACGGCGTCGCGCGCGGCATCGAGCGCCACTTCCGAGAACGACGAAAGCAACGGAGGGACCTCGGCATCGCGCCACAGCACCTGCGCGTCGAGCGCCACGGCGCCGCCCGTCTCGCGCTCGCGTCCGGGTGTGGGCTTGATCTCGGCGTTGCAGAACACGCCGTGCGCGCGCGCCCAGCGCGCGATCGCCGCGAACGTCGGGATCATCTCGCCCGCGTACTTGGCCGAGTGCCAGCCGCCGGCGTCGAGGCGCGAGAGCTCGCGCCACGGCAAGGCATCCGCGCGGCCGCGGCCGCTCGTCGTGCGCTCGAGCGTCGAGTCGTGCAGCAGGAACGCGACGTTGTCGGCGGCGAGCTTCACGTCGAACTCGACCATCGTATAGCCGTGCGCGAGACCCACGCGCATCGACGTCAACGTGTTCTCGGGGGCGAGCTTGCCCGCGCCGCGATGCGCGCACAGCCGCGGATAGGGCCAGTCGGGCAGCGGGTTCACAGGCGCGCTCCCGACGCGGCATCGAACAGGAAGACGTGCGCGGGGTCCGCTCCCAGCGAAAGCGTCGCGCCGATCGCCGCCGTGTCGCCATGCGGAAGGCGCGCGATCACCGTATTGCCGCCATGCGCCACGTGCACGAGCGTGTCGGCGCCCAGTTGCTCCACCATTTGAACCTCCCCTGCGACGATTGCACGATCCGGGCCGACCGGATGAAGGTGCTCGGGCCGGATGCCCACCGTGACTGCGGACCCTTGCGCGACGCTGCCCGCGCTCGCGTTCACCACCCCGCCGCCGTCGAGCGCATGACGCTGCCCGCCCTGCGCCTTTGCCGGCAGGAAGTTCATCGCGGGCGAGCCGATGAAGCCGGCAACGAACAGCGTCGCGGGATTGCGATACACCTCCATCGGCGCGCCGATCTGCTCCGCGCGTCCGGCATTCATCACGATCATGCGATCGGCAAGCGTCATCGCCTCCACCTGGTCGTGCGTCACGTACAGGCTGGTGGTGCGCAGGCGCCGATGCAGCTTCTGGATCTCGAAGCGCATCTGCACGCGCAGCTTGGCGTCGAGGTTACTGAGCGGCTCGTCGAACAGGAACACGGCGGGCTCGCGCACGATGGCGCGCCCCA
>CAZIZD010000224.1:0-7630 GCA_964543615.1 uncultured Alcaligenaceae bacterium
GTCGAGGAGCAGCCCGCTCATGCCGATCACGGCGTTCATCGGCGTGCGTATCTCGTGGCTCATGGTCGCGAGGAACGCGCTCTTGGCCTCGTTGGCGGCCTCGGCCTGCGCGCGGGCTTCCTGTGCGTCAGCAAAGAGGCGCGCGTTGCGCAACGCAACGCCGACGTTGGCCGCGATGGTCTCGAGCAATCGCTGGTCCGCGAATCCGTACACGCCTTCGCGCTCGGTGCTCTGCACGCTGATGGCGCCCTCGGCGCGGCCGTCCACCGTGATCGGCACGCCGAGGTAGGAGCGCGCGCGCCGGCCGATGCGCTTGGTGCCGAGCTTCTCCACGGCGCCGTCGAGGTCGCTGTTCATGAGCAGCGCTTCGCCGCTGTCGATGATGCGTCCCGTGAGGCCTTCGCCGCGGCGGCGCGAGGCGGCGACATCCCCATGGCGGTAAGGGAAATGGATCGTGTCGGTCGCGCGGTCGAGAAGCGCGACGTACGCGATGTCGGGCCGGAACAGGCGCCTGATCTGCTCGCCGACGAGCTCGATCAGCGCGTCGAGATCGAGCTTGGCCGCCACTTCGCGCGACACCGCGTTGACCGTGTCGAGCTCCGCCGCGCGCTGCTCCGCGGCGGTGAAGAGGCGCGCGTTCTCCATCGCCACCGACGCGGCCAGCGACAGTCCCACGAGGAAGTCGAGCTCGCCCGCCGTGAAGGCACTGCCGCCATTGCGCCACACCGCCATCGCGCCCTTGACGACGCCGCCCGCGCGCAGCGGCGCGACCATCAGGCGCTCGTCGTTGGCCTCCTGCGTGCCCGCGATCGGAATGCCGCGCGCGTCCGCATTGGCGTCGTTGACGCACTCCGCGCGGCCGCTCGCGATGATGCCGCCGATGATGCCCTGGCCCGACACGACTTCGGTGTCGCGGATCTGCGGCGCATTGTCGCCATCGGCCACGATCGCGCGGTACACGGGCGCTGCATCGGATCCGGACCGTGGCAGGAAGATGGCACTGTCGTCGGCATTGAGCAGTTCCTTCGCGTGATGCGCGATGCGATTCATCACGGTCGCGAGGTCGAGCGTCGACGAGATGTCCCGTCCGACCTCCGCGAGCGCCGCGCTCTCGCGCGTGCGGCGCTGGATTTCGTCGAACAGGTGGGCGTTCTGCAGCGCCACGCTCATGCTCGCGGCCAGCGTCTCCAGCAGGCGCACGTCGGCGTCGCTGAAGGCGTGCTCGCGCTCGTAGTCGCTTACGCTGAGGAGGCCGCGCGCCTCGCCGCCCCACAGCAGCGGCACGTACACCGCCGACTTCTCCACCTGCGTGCCGGGCAACACGCGCGAGCCGTAGTGCTCCATCGTCTCGGCCATCCGCTCGTTGACGAGCAGCGTCTGGCGCGTGCGCCGGACATGCGCGGCAATGCCGCGGCCGGTCATCCTGGTCGGCTCGATCTCGATGCGCGCGCCATGATCGAAGACGTAGGGGAAGCGGACCACCCCGGCGGCTTCGTCGAAGATGCGGATGTCGAGGTCGGCCTTGCCGTTGATCTCGCGGATCTTGTCGCCCACCGCGTCGTAGATGCCCTGCATGTTGAGCTCGGCGGCCAGCGCCTGCTGCACGCTGTTGATGATGGCGAGCTCGGCAGCACGCTGCTCGGTCTCCTTGAGCAGGCGCTGCGTTTCGTCGAACAGCCGCGCGTTCTCGAGTGCCACGCCCATGCTGGAAGCGACCGTCGTGAGCAGGCGCAATTCGGATTCGCCGAAGGCATGCTCGCGCTCGTGGTCCTCCATGTCGAGGATGCCTAGCACGCGGTCGCTGCCGATGATCGGCACCTTGACGACCGACAGGGCCTGGTCCGTCCCGGGAATGACGCCAACGCCGGCAGCGATGGTTTCGGCAAGCGTATTGCGCACCACCGGAAGCCGCGACGTCGCGAGTTGGCTCCAGCTTCCGGTCGGCGCGGGTTTCTGAGCCGCCAGCGTGAGCCGCTTGCCATGCTCGTAGGCGTAGAGCGTGTGCAACAGCCCGGTCGCCGGCTCGAACCACGAAATGCCGATGTCGCCGCTCTTCAGTACCTCGCGCAATTTGTCGCCGACGAGGTCGACGATCGCCTGGAAGTCGAGCTTGCCGGCGATGCCTTGCTGGATGCTGTTGATCACCGCCATCTCGGCGTTGCGCTGCTCGGTTTCCTTGAGCAGGCGCTGCGTCTCGTCGAACAGGCGCGCGTTCTCGAGGGCGACGCCCATGGCCGAGGCCACGGTCGATACGAGGCGCGCTTCCGACTCGCCGAACGCGTATTCGCGGTCGTGGTTCTCGAGCAGGATGGCCCCGACCGCGCGGTCGCCGGCAAAGATCCGCACGGCCAGCGACGACAGCGCCTGGTCCGTTCCGGGCAGGGCGCCGCTGCCCGCGGCGATCTGCTCGGCGACGGTGTTGTGGATCACGGGCTCGCGCTGGGTCATCATGCGATCCCAGCGCTCGCCGGGGCCGACGACGCGCTTCGGGATATCCAATCGCACCCCGTGCTCGATCTCGTAGAGGAAGTGCGTGCTGTAGGTCTCGTGATCGAACCACCGGATGCCGATGTCCTGCGTCTTCAGCACTTCGCACAGCTTGTCGCCGACCAGCTCCACAATGCCGTGGAAGTCGAGCGAACCCGCGATGCCGCGCTGGATGCTGTTGATGATCGTGAGCTCGGCAGCCTGCTGTTCCAGGGTGGCGGTGCGCTCGGCCACCTTGCGCTCGAGTCCCGACGTCAGGCGGATGTTCGCGAGTGCGCCGGCGGCTTGCGCCGCAAGCATCGCGACCAGGTCGCGATCGGCGTCGTGGAAGCGGCCGAAGACGCCGTCGAGTTCGCAGTAGAGGTAGCCCAGGAGCGAGCGTTGCGCGACCAGCGGCACGACGAGGCTGCTGCGCTGCTCGAGCGAAGGCGCGCCTTCGGGGCCGTGGCGCAGAGCCGGCGCGCGGCTGCGCCGCGCCGCGACGAGCCAGGGGCGGATCGAATCCAGCAGCGCTTGCGCATCCTCCCCCTGCGGCAACAGCGAGCCTGCGATGGCGAGGTTGTCGGTAGCGCCTTCGTCCTCCAGCACGAACAGCACACGGTCGGCGCCCGAAAGCTCGGTGAGCTCCTCGACCAGGAATCCCGCGAGCGATGCCTCGTCGCGCAACTCATCGAGCCGCAGGCCGACGTCGACCAGACGCTCGAACGGACCGGCCCGGTCGATCGCGACGGACAGGTGCTTGGTGCGTTCGCCTTGCGACAGACCACGTGCGCGTGCATCCGCCTGCCACGCGAGCGCGACGGCCCGATTCTCCGCGCGCTTGTTGAGGTAGTTGCGTCGCAGCCCCTCGTCGGACAAGCTCTGCATGCGGTCGAGCAGCAGCGTCCATGCACGCTCGAGGGCATTGCGGGCGTCGTTGGCGCGGCCATGGGCAGCGAGCGCGCGACTGAATTGCCACCACAGATCCACGCGAGAGATCGATCCGACGGGAATGAAGCCGAGCGAGCGGTGCCTGCGCGCGGCCCGCTCGGCATGCACAAGCGCGGTCTTCGCATCGCCCGCAGCGAGCGCGGCGCGCACGAGTTCGATCTCGACCTGGAACTTGCTGCCCGGATCGTCGTCCGGCACCTTGCGCAGGGCGCGGCCGAGGATGCGGACGGCGTCGGTTGCGCGGCCTTCGCGCTGCGCGATCATGCCGGCGGTGAGGTCCCCGTGGGCCGGGAACCGGCGGTCGCGCAATCCGCGGCCGATGCGCACGGCGTCGGCGGCGTGGGCACGCGCGGATGCGAAATCGCCGCCTGCAATCTCGAACTCCACCAGATTCCAAAGCCAGAGGAGGAACGAGCTCCTGGCGCCGCTTCGACGGGCGATGACGGCAGCTTCCTGCGTCAGCCGGCGCGCGCGCTGCATGAGCCCCAAGTCCGCGTAGGCGGATCCCAGGTTGCCGCTCGCAGTGACCTGGGACAGCACGTAACCTGCGCGCCGGAACGCGTCGAGCGACTGCTGCCACGTGCGGATCTGCACAGCGAGGTCAGCCTCGTTGAACGCCAGCATGTTGAGGGCATTGCCCTCGCAAAGCAGGTCGCCGGTTCGCCTGGCGAGTGCGAGCGATTCCTGCGCACAGCGCTTGGTGAGATCCGGCCGATCGAGATTCGAATAAGCGATGGCGAGAACGTGGAGCGCGCGTCCGCGGTTGGCGGCGTCGCCCACCGCTGCGAACGCCGCGGCTGCGGCCTCCGCAGGCTTCGGGCCGCCCTTGACGTCGAAGCGTCCCAGCGACCGCGCATGGGCAACTCGCAGCAGCGCATGGGCCTCGGCATGCCGCTGTCCGGCATCGCGCGCAATCTTGAGTGCGGCGGTGGCGTTGCGCAATGCGGCGCTCATGTCGCCGATGCGCCCCAGGATCACCGCGGTGCGGCACAAGGCGCGCACGACGAGCACGGGGTCGCCCGCGGCGCGCGCCACGTCGAGACCCGTTTTCGCGTCGGCACGGGCGAGGGCAAGCTGGCCCAGCGCGAGCCGGCTTTCCGCACGCAGGTCGAGAAACGTGGCGCGGTCGGTCGCGCGAAGCACGCGCTTGCCGACCGCGCGGGTGGCGGCCGCGACCGCTTCCTCGTGGCGGCCGGCCCACGCGAGGTCGGCGATGTCCTGCGGCGTCACGTCAGTTCGCCTCCCGCGGCTGCACGCGCATGAGCGCTTCTACGAGCGCGTCGACACGAATGGGTTTGGTCACGTAGTCGTCCATGCCGGCCTCGATACACATTTCGCGGTCGCCCTGCATCGCGTTGGCGGTCATCGCCACGATGCGCGGGCGTTCGTCCTTCCAGCGCACGTTGATGCGGCGCGAGGCCTCGAGCCCGTCCATCTCCGGCATCTGCACGTCCATGAGGATGACGTCGTAGACCTGGCGCTCGACGGACTCGATCGCCTCGATGCCGTTGGAAGCGAGATCCGCGCGATAGCCCATCTGCTGAAGCAACCGCAGTGCGAGCTTCTGGTTCACGACGTTGTCCTCGGCAAGCAGGATGCGCAGAGGATGACGGCGGGCGAGGTCGGGATCGAGGGTGGCCTTCTGCTGCGGCGCGGGCCTGGGGGCCGCGTCACGTACCAGCAGGTTGACGAGCGTGTCGTGCAGGTGCGACTGGCGCACCGGCTTCGCGAGATAGGCGGTGAACAACGTCTCGTCGTCGCTCGCCTCCCGACGTCCGAGCGAAGTCCACAGGACGCGCGGCAGATCGGGGCGCGCATCGCGCATGCGCTTGGCAAGCGCGACGCCGTCCATCCCCGGCATGTGCATGTCGAGCACGGCGAGGTCGAAGGCTTCGCCTGCCGCGATCCACGCGAGCGCTTCGTCGGGCGATTCGGTGTCACGCGTTTGCATGCCCCACTTGGTCGCCTGCAGCGTGAGCACTCGCCGGTTGGTGGCGTTGTCGTCGACGACGAGCACTCGCTTGCCGGCCAGACCCGGCTGCACCCCGGTGATGCTGCCGGCGCGCGTGGGGGCCACTTCCGCGGGCGAGGCCGCGATCGTGAACGTGAACGTCGAGCCATGTCCCGCGCCGGCGCTCTCGGCCCACATCGTGCCGCCCATGAGCTCAGAGAGCCGCTTGCTGATCGCAAGCCCGAGGCCGGTGCCGCCGTACTTGCGGGTCGTCGAAGAGTCGGCCTGCGAGAACGACTGGAAGAGCCGGCCCATGGCCTCCTGCGAGAGCCCGATGCCCGTGTCGCGCACGGCGAAGGTGAGCTCCACCTTGCTCACGGGTGCAGGCTTGGCCGTCACGGTCAGCACCACTTCGCCGCTCTCCGTGAACTTCACCGCGTTGGAGAGCAGGTTGAGGATCACCTGGCGCAGGCGCGTGACGTCGCCCGCGATGGCCGCAGGCACTTCGCCCTCGAACAGGTACGCAAGGTCGAGGTGCTTCTCCACCGCGCGCGCGGAGACGAGGTCGATCGCGGACTCCACGCATTCGCGCAAGTCGAACGGCGCGACCTCGATGTCCATCCGCCCCGCCTCGATCTTGGAGAAGTCGAGGATGTCGTTGATGATGGTGAGCAGCGCGTCGCCCGACTCGCGGATGGTCGACGCGTAGTCGTGCTGCTCGGCATTGAGCGGCGTGTCGAGGAGAAGGCCGCTCATGCCGATCACCGCGTTCATCGGCGTGCGGATCTCGTGGCTCATCGTGGCGAGGAAGCTGCTCTTCGCCTCGTTCGCCGCCTCGGCGGCCGCGCGCGCCTCCTGCGCCTGCTTGAAGAGGCGCGCGTTCTGGATGGCGATGACCGCCTGGTCGGCAAACGTGTTGAGGAGCGAGAGCTCCTTGTCGCCGAACGGCCGCGGAGGCTGGCGCAGTACGGCTATCGAGCCGACGCCACGGCCCTCCCACAACATGGGCGCCCAGGCGATCGAGCAGTGGCCCATGACTTCAACGACGCCCGTGACTGCCGGCGGTGCATCGTGCATCGTCGAGGTGTCCGCGATGTGGACGGTGCGCCGCTCGGCGATGACGCGGCCGGTCATCGTCTGCCCGATGGGCTTGGGGAACGTGCGTGCGATGGCATCGAGCGCCGATCCACGCCACGCGCGCGCGTGGACCAGGCCGTCGTCCTGCGCGAGGAAGATTCCGAGTTGCTCGGTCGAGAACAGGTGCCGTCCGCTGTCGAGGATCTTGTCGAACACCGGCGCGGCGTCGGACACCGAGCTGCTGATGACCTGCAGCACCTCCGACGTCGCGGTCTGGCGTTCCAGTGCCTCGCGCGTCTCGTTGAACATCCGCGCGTTCTGGATCGCGATGACCGCCTGGTCGGCGAAGGTCTTCAGGAGTGCGTTGTCGCGCTCGCGCAGTCCGTCGTCATCGTCACGGAACAGCGACAGCGAGCCTATCCCACGGCCCTCCCACATGAGGGGCGCGATGACCACCGAAGTGCCGATGTTCATCTTCAGCGCCGCCCGCACGGCCGGCTGGTCCGCGAAGGCCGCGTCGCGCAGGTCGCGGATCTCGACCAGCCGGCCGGTGTCGATGGCGCGCTGCGTGAGGGTGCCTTCGATCGCGCGGGGGAAGGAACCGTTGATTATCGTCTCGATCTCGGCCACGCCCGTGTCGCCCAGCCGCTGGCGCGCCGCCTCGGTGAGGCGGAAGACCGGCAGGTGGATCCGGCTTTGGTCGTCGACGATGCTGAGGGCGAACGCCTGCGCGGGGAACAGCCGCTCGCAGCATTCGACGATCTTCTCGAACACCGGCGAGGCGTCCTCCATCGAGTGGCTGATGACGTCGAGCACCTCGGCCGTGGCGGTCTGCTGCGCGAGCGCCTCGTTCGTCTCGTTCCACAGGCGCGCGTTCTCGATCGCGATCACCGCCTGGTCCGCGAACGTGTTGAGGAGCGCGACATCCTTGTCGTGAAAGGCGCCCGACGTGCGCCGGAACACGGCGATCGTCCCCAGCGCAGTCCCGCCCAGGAGCAGGGGGGCAAAGATCGCGGAGCGGTATCCCCTGCTGAGCGCCATCCGGCCGGTGCGCGGGAACTGCTCGGCCGCGACCTGCAGGTCGGGAACGTGGATGGATCGCCTCTCGAGCACGCAGGAGCCGACGAGCGACTGCGCGTCGAGCGGCACCGGTCCGCTGTCCATGCCGACGTTGGCCTCGACTTC
>CAZIZD010000225.1:0-7612 GCA_964543615.1 uncultured Alcaligenaceae bacterium
ATGCGCATTGCTATCGCCGGACGCGGCATCGCGATCGTCAACGATCAATTCGCGCTGCGCTATCTCGACAACGGCGAGCTCGTGCAGGTGCTGCCCGACTGGCGCGTGCCGCCCGTCGACCTCTGGGCCGTATTTCCGGGACGCCGCCTGATGCCCGCCAAGACGCGCGCGTTCCTCGATCTGCTCGCGGAGAAGTTCGCCGGCCCCGAGTGCAAGGCCATCGAGGCCGAGGTGGCGCGAACCAAGTCCGCCCATGCGGACCGGCGCGCGCGCAACGGTTAGCATCGTCCATCCACGCATCCAGGGAACGCCGCCCGTGCTCCTCCTCATCGCGATCTTCCTCCTCACGGCCGTCATCGTCGTGCCGATCTTCCGCCGCCTGAAGCTCGGCAGCGTGCTGGGGTACATCGCGGCGGGCGTGCTGATCGGTCCATGGGGGCTGGGCCTCGTGCCGCAGAGCGAGGGCACGCAGCACGCCGCCGAGCTCGGGGTCGTGCTGCTCCTGTTCCTCGTCGGGCTCGAGCTCGAGCCATCGCGGCTTTGGGCGCTGCGGCATTCGGTATTCGGACTCGGATTCGCGCAGGTCGCGGGCTGCGGCCTGGTGCTCTCCATCGCCGCACACGTCGCGGGACTCGCGTGGCAGCCGGCGTTCGTCGTCGGCATCGGGCTTGCGATGTCGTCGACCGCCATCGTGATCGCATGGCTCGCCGAGCGCGAGCAGCTCTCCTCGCCTCCGGGTCGCAAGACCTTCGCGATCCTGCTATTCCAGGATCTCGCGGTGATTCCCCTGATCGCGGTGCTGCCGCTGCTGGCGCCCGGCTCCGGCGAGACGGAGAGCGCGTGGATGCTCGCGGCCAAGGGCTTCGGCGCGATTGCCTTCGTGGTGATCGCAAGCCGCCTCGTCACGCGGCCGGCCCTCAAGTTCATCGCGCGTTACGGCGGCCGCGAGGTGTTCACCGCGGCCGCGCTGCTGGTGGTGATCGTCGCCGCGCTCGTCATGGAAGCGATCGGGCTCTCGATGTCGCTCGGCGCGTTCCTCGCGGGCGTGCTGCTCGCGGACTCGGAATTCCGGCACGAGCTCGAAGCGGACGTGGAACCGTTCAAGGGGCTGTTGCTCGGGCTCTTCTTCATCGCGGTCGGCATGAGCGCCAATCTCACGCTGCTCGCGGCGCAGCCGGTAGCGGTGTTCGCTGCGGCGATCGGACTCATTGCGACCAAGGCGGCGATCGTCTACGCGATCGCGCGCGTGAGCGGCAGCGCCAACGCCGACGCGCAGCGCCTTGCGATCTGGCTTGCGCAGGGTGGCGAATTCGCGTTCGTGCTGTTTGCAGCGGCCCGTTCCGAGGGCATTCTCGACGCGCCCGCGGCGCAGTTCCTCGTGCTCGCGGTGACGGTGTCGATGCTGCTCGCGCCGCTCACGTTCCTGCTGCACGAGCGATGGCTCGCTAGCCGGCAGGACAAGGAGGGCGAGCCCGAGTTCGACACCATCGACGGTCCCGGCAATCCCGTGATCATCGCGGGATACGGACGCTACGGGCAGATGGTCTCGCGCGTGCTGCGCATGGCGGGCATCCCGTTCACGGCCATCGAGAAGGACTACCAGCAGGTCGACTTCGTGCGCCGCTTCGGCAACAAGGTCTACTACGGCGACGCGACGCGGCTCGAGCTCCTCGAGTCGGCGAAGGCCCGCGACGCCAAGCTGTTCGTGCTGGCCATCGACGACGTCGAGGCGTCGATCAAGACCGCGGCGCTGGTGCGCAAGCACTTCCCCAATCTTCCGATCGTCGCGCGCGCCCGCAATCGCGTGCATCTCTTCCGCCTGCGCGACCTCGACGTGCGGGTCATCGAGCGCGAGACGTTCATGTCGAGCCTCGAGAGCGCGCGGCTCGCGCTGATGCAGACAGGCTTGAGCGCGGCCAAGGCCGAGCGCGCGGTCGCCCTCTTCCGCCAGCACGACCTGTCGCTCCTCGACAGGCAGTACGCCGTGCGCCAGGACGAGCAGCAGGTGATCCAGACCTCCGCGCAGGCCGCGGCGCAGCTGCAGGAGCTGTTCGAAGCGGACGCGAAGGAGGACGACGTTCGGGAAGCGGCGGCTTGAGCTGCCGGCCCGAGCCGTCATACTCCTGCATCACGACCCCTACCGCACGGGCCAGGCACACATGGCAGATTCCCTGAAACCGCAGACGCTCGCCGCACAGGCGATGGGCTGGATCGACGAAGGCACCAAGGCCATCGTGGCGCCGATCCAGCCCTCCACCACCTTCATCCGCGACGCGGACAACCAGTACCGCAACGGCCGCATCTACGCGCGCGACAACGATCCCACGTTCGACCAGGCCGAGGCGCTGCTCACCGCGCTCGAGGGCGGTCACGCGTCGCTCCTCTTCGCGTCGGGCATGGCGGCCGCGACGGCGGTGTTCCAGGCGCTCGCGCCCGGCGACCACGTGGTGGTGCCCAACGTAATGTACTGGTCGCTGCGCAACTGGCTCACGAACTTCGCGCGCCAATGGGGTCTGCAGGTCGACACCGTCGACGCCTCCGATCCCGGCGCCATCGCCGCGGCCATGCGCCCGGCCACGAAGCTCGTCTGGCTCGAGACGCCCGCCAATCCCCTGTGGACGGTCACCGACATCGCAGCCGTGTGCGCCGTCGCGCACGCGCGCGGCGCTGCGGTGGCGGTCGACTCCACGGTCGCGACACCGGTGCTCACGCAGCCGCTCGCGCTGGGCGCGGACCTCGTGATGCACTCGGCCACCAAGTACCTCAACGGCCACTCCGACGTGATCGCGGGCGCCCTGGTGACGCGGGAGGACTCGCCGTTGTGGCAGCGGATCCGCATGGTTCGCGCGCAGATCGGCGGCATCCTCGGGCCGTTCGAAGCGTGGCTGCTCGCGCGCGGCATGCGCACCCTCTATCCGCGGGTCACCCTCGCATGCGCCAGCGCGCAGCGCATCGCGGAGCACTTCGCGCAGCACGCGAAGGTGCGCGACGTGCTCTATCCGGGGCTGCCAGCGTTCCCTGGGCACGACATCGCCAGGCGCCAGATGCGCGGAGGATTCGGCGGCATGCTTTCGATCCGCGTACGCGGCGGCGAGGCGGCGGCGATCGCGACCGCGGCTAACGTGCAGGTGTGGAAGCGCGCGACGTCGCTCGGCGGCGTGGAGAGCCTCGTCGAGCACCGCGCGAGCGTCGAAGGCCCCGGCACGCCGGCGCCCACGGATCTCTTGCGGCTCTCCGTCGGGATCGAGGACACGGGCGACCTCATCGCCGATCTGGAGCAGGCACTGCGCTAGCGGTGCCTGTTCGCCGCGCTGTAGGAATCGTCCGATGCGCGATTCGGACGCTCGCCGCGTTGCCGCCTTTTGCGGATTGGCCACAATGGAATCGTCAACCCATGGAGTCTCCCTTCCGATCCAACGCAATGGTCGCGCAATCGACCGCTGCAATCGCAATGCGCTCAAGGGCGAACGCGAGGAGATGATTGGATACGCAGTGAAGCTTGCCTTCACGACCGGGAAGACAAAAGCGGCCGCCTCCGGGCGGCCGCTTGCTTTGGAACGAGCGTCCGGTATCACATTGCGCCCATATTGGGCACCATGCTGCGGTCCACCATGCTCTGGCTCGCCCTCTCTGCCGCGGTCGTCGCCCTCGTCCCCGCCGTGTTCTGGCTCGCGCAGGACCGGCTCATCTTCTTCCCGCAACCCGTCGCGTCGACGCAGCACCTGCCGCCGCATGCCGAGCCCCTCGCGATGCGCGCGCCGGACGGCACGATGCTGCATGGCTGGATCGTCCCGGCCGCCGCGCGGCCTTCGACGGCCGTCATCTACTTCGGAGGCAACGGCGAGGAAGTGTCGTGGGCACTCGCTGACGGACGGTGGCCGCGCGACGTCACCCTGGTCGCCCTCAACTATCGCGGCTACGGCACGAGCGAAGGCCGGCCTTCCGCCGATGCACTGAAGGCGGACGGGCTCGCGCTGTTCGACCTCGTCGCGACGCGCGACGGCGTCGATCGCGCACGGATCGCAGTCTTCGGACGCAGCCTCGGCACCGCGGTCGCGGCCCACGTCGCGGCGCATCGCCCCGTCGAGCGCGCGATCCTCGTTTCCCCCTACGATTCGCTCGCCGCGGTGGGCCAGGGTCACTATCCCTTCCTGCCCGTGTCGTGGCTCCTGCGGCACCGCTTCGCGCCGATCGACGACGCCGCGCGCATCCGCGCTCCACTGCTCACGATCGTGGCCCCGGCGGACACGATCATCCCCGTCGCGCATTCGCGCGCGCTGTACGACGCATGGTCCGGACCCAGGGAGTGGGTGGAAGTGACGGGCGCCGATCACAACACGCTCGGGGCCACCCGCGAACTCTGGGACGCCGTCCGCGCGTTCCTCGCGCTCGCGCCCGGCTAGCGCCGGCCCGGCGCGCGCCGCGCCTTTCAGGGCGCCGGTGCTACCATCGCAGATCGTGAATGCGGATCGCGACCAGGTCGACTACGTCAGCGGCAAGACCAGCGTGTTCGGCATCGTCGGCCACCCCATCCTGCAGGTGCGCTCGCCGGAGATGATCACGGCGGAGATGACCGCGCGCGGCCACGATGCCGTGCTCGTGCCGGTGCACGTGCTGCCGCAGGACTTCGACGAAGTCCTGCCGCGCCTCCTGCGCATGCAGAACCTGGGCGGGCTCGTCTTCACCATTCCGTACAAGGCGCGCGCCGTCGCGCTCGCGGACGAGATCGGCCCGCAGGCGCGCAGGCTCGGCGTGATCAATGCGCTCGCGCGCACCGCGAGCGGACGCTGGAGTGGCGACATCTTCGATGGCCTGGGATGCGTCGAGGCCTTTCGCCGGCGCGGGATTGCCTTCGCGGACAAGCGGGTGATGCTGATCGGCGCGGGCGGCGCCGGCTCGGCGATCGCCGCGGCCGTGGCCGGCGAGCGGCCGCGCTCGCTCACCATCTTCGACGTCGATGCATCGCGCGCGCAGGAGCTCGTGGGCAAGGTGGCGCCCATCGGCGCGGGTGTGCAGGTGCGCGCGGGCGCGTCCACCGTCGAAGGAATGGACGTGCTGCTCAACGCGACACCCGTGGGCATGCTCGACGACGCGCGCCTCCCCATCGCGGTCGATGCGCTGCCGCGCGACCTCGTGGTCTTCGACGCGATCGTGAAGCCGGAGCGCACGCCCCTGCTCGCACTCGCCGAAGACTGCGGCTGCACGACGGTGCGCGGGCGCGAGATGATGCGTGGACAGATCGCGAAGATGGTCGACTTCTTCTTCGCGAGTTGAAGGCCGCTAGCGCGTCCGCCCGTCGAAGGTAGGCGGCTTCCACGGCGGCATGGACTGCCCCGGCGCGCGCAGGAGCCGCATCATCCGGATGCCCGGCTCGCGTCCCCTGTAGTACCCCGGGATGCGCAGCGTCTCGGTGAACCCTTCGCTGCGGTAGAACGCGAGCGCTGCTTCATTGCCGACGCGCAGCTCGCAATTCAGCGAGGCCGCGCCGGCGACCAGCGCGGTGTCCGTGAGCCACGCGATCATGCGACGTGCGATGCCCTGCCGCTGGTGCGAGGCGCGCACGGCCAGCAGCACGAGATGCCCGCGCTCGGCGCCGAAGCTCATGAAGGCGAACCCCGCCACGCGGGGGCCGTCGCGCGTCACGATGGCAGCGGTGTCGCGATCCGCGATCATCCCCGCGACCCGCGCGCGGCGATATTCCCAGCCGAGCCCGTGCTCGATCAGGTCGCGTGACATCTCCGCGATCGTCTGCGCGTCCGATGGCGTGGCGAGGACGACGGGAAGGTCGCGCGATCGCATGGCGACGATTCTGCCATGCGCTGCGTGGCCGGCGAAGCGGCGTGGGACCCAGGCCGCCACGCGAATCCTCGCGCGTCCTACACGAGCGGTGCGAACGACGCCCCGCACGCGCTCTCCAACAGTCTCGTAACCCGCGATGCACCTTCTGGCGCTTCGCCTTTCAGCCACCGTCCCTCGAGGAGTAACTGCATGAACACGTCTTATCGCCGTACCGCGCTCGCGCTGGCGCTTTGCGCCCTGACCGGCGCCGCCCTGGCCCAATCGTCGTCGCCCTCATCGGGCGCCGGTCAGTCTTCACCGTCGACCACCTCGCCCATGAACAGCGGCACCGGAGCGGGCAACTCCCCCTCTTCTTCCCCTCCCGGACAGACGAGCCCCTCCACCCCGGGCCAGATGAGCCCGGGCGGACAGCCGATGTCCAATGGCATGTCCAACGGCATGCGCTCACCGTCGCGCACCGACTCCGCGGACAACACGTACAAGTCGCTCGACTCGAGCAATCGCGGCTACCTGCAGCGCAGCGACGTGCAGGGACTCTCGGGCTTCAACTTCGACCAGGCCGACACCAACCGCGACGGCCGCCTCACCAAGGACGAATTCTCGAAGGCTTGGGCGGTGACGAAGTAAGGGCAGGCTACTCGTACCCCAGTTCGCGCAGGAACGTCTCGCGTTCCTGCGTGCCGAGGTTCTCGGAGCAGCGGCGCACGAACTCGGACCGTGTCCGGGATTCGCGCGCCGCTTTCTTGGCCAGCACCTGCGCTATCGGACCGATGTAGACGGCAAGGCGGCCGGTCACCTGCTCGACATAGGCAGCTTCGAGCGGCGCGGCCATCGCGCCGGTGCGTGTGCCCGGCCGGGTGCCCGAGCCCGGTCCGGCACCCGTCCTTGCGCCACCGGTCGTGCCGGCGGGTCCTGTCCTGACACCCGACACGCCGGCGGTGCTCTGGCCGCTGCCCGGCTTGTTGAACGCGGCAACGAACCGGCGTCGCGACTCCGGATCGCTGATCGTGTCCGAAAGAATTGCGCAGAGCTCGCCACGGTCGAATGTCTGCGCCGCCGCGCGACGCACGATCAGCCGCGCCATGGGACCCACGACGCGCGCGAGCTCCATCTCCGCAGTACGCAGCGTCTCGTCATCCCACGCCGGCACCGGCTTCGCAAGCATGAGCGTACCGATGTTGACCATCGTGGTGCCGAGCCCCTCGTCCACCTCGACCGAGAGGTTGGCCACGCCCTCGAGCGCCTTGCGGAACTCTCGTGCCGACTGGAACCGCGCGTCGGGCGACTTCGCGAGCGCCGTGGCGACCAGCCGGTCCACGTCCGGCGGCAGCTTGAGCTTGGACAGCGCCGACGGCGAGGGCGGTTCCTCATGGCATATCTTGTAGGCGATGCTCTCGAGATTGCCGCGGAACGGCTTGTCGCCGGTGAGGAGCTCGTACATGACCACGCCCGCGCTCCACAAGTCCGATCGCGCGTCGGAGTCGAGGCCGCGGCACTGTTCCGGCGACATGTACGACGGCGTGCCGATGATCATGCCCGCCTGGGTGAGGTTGGACGTGTCGACGCGCGCGATGCCGAAGTCGGCGACCTTGAGGCGTCCGCCGTCCGTCACGATGAGGTTGGACGGCTTGATGTCGCGATGCACGACGCCGCGCTCGTGCGCGAACTCGAGCGCATCCAGAAGCTGGCGCAGGAGCCCGACGAGCTGCGCGAAGTCGAACGTCTCGCGGCGGTTGAGATGCTCGCGCAGGCCCATCCCCTCGACGTACTCCATCGCGATGTACGCGACCTGCTCGTCCTCGCCGTACTCGTA
>CAZIZD010000226.1:0-7524 GCA_964543615.1 uncultured Alcaligenaceae bacterium
CGGAGACTGCTACTGCTACACCCAGCTCGCGATGGGACTCGTCGACGTCGTCATCGAGAACGGCCTCCAGCCGTACGACATCCAGGCCCTGATCCCCATCGTCGAGGCGGCCGGCGGCCGGGTCACCGACTGGTCCGGCGGACCGTGCGCGGACGGCGGTCCCGTCCTTGCCTGCGGCGATCCTGCCCTGCACAAAACCCTGATTCGCCAGCTTTCCGACTAAAAACGCTGGCTTTTCCGGCCGCGCGGCCTTATAAAGGCAGTCTCGTTACACCCGCGGCGGCGGGGGCCGTGCCCGGCCCACGCCAACCTTTTTTGCAATGCGGTGTCCTACGCTTGCAATTGGTGCCCACCGGACGCACATGCGTCAAATCGCAGGCCCGCAAATGGTGCGTAATACGCGCCGACGTGCTACTCTTGCAGTGCAACATACAGGTAGATGTCAGTGCTCACTCCTCTAGGATTCTCGCTTCTGCGGCAGCTTGCCGACGGCGCTTTCCATTCGGGCGAAGATCTCGCCGCGACCGTGGGGCTCACCCGCGCGCGCGTGTCGCAGCTCCTCAAGCAGGCGGAAACCGCCGGGTTGTCCCTTGAACGGGTGCGCGGACTGGGATACCGGCTGACCGCCACGCCGGACTTCCTCGACGCGGACGAAGTGCGGCGAGCGCTGCATGGCCTGGCCGCCAAGGGCGTGGCCTTCCCGCCCCTCGACATCGAAGTCGTGGACCAGGTCGGGTCGACGTCCACCGAGCTCCTCCGCCGGGCGCAGCGTCGCGACATCCACGGCCAGGTCCTGGCCGCCGAATGGCAGAGCGCCGGCCGCGGCCGGCGCGGCAAGACCTGGACCGCCGTCGCCGGCGGGAGCCTCACGTTCTCGATCGGCTGGCGGTACGAGCAGGGCGCGGGCTTCCTCGCGGGCCTCTCGCTGGCGGTTGGTGTGGCGGTGGTCAAGGCCCTCGAGGCGGAAGGTCTGGCCGGGGTCGAGCTCAAGTGGCCGAACGACCTCGTGCACAAGCATCTCAAGGTCGGTGGCATCCTGGTGGAGCTCAACGGCGATGCGCTCGGACCGTCCACCGTGGTGGTCGGCGTCGGGCTCAACGTCCGCCTGCCCGCCGAGATCCGCCGCAACATCGAGCAGCCGGTGAGCGACCTCACCACGGTCGCCGGACGGGGCGCCCCCGCCATCGACCGCAACCACCTGCTTGCACGCCTTTCCGCCGAGCTTGCGGCCACCCTCGATGCGTACTCGCGCTCGGGCTTCCCGGCGTTTGCCGCCGAGTGGCAGCACCGTCACGCCTACCACGGCAAGCCGGTCAAGCTGCTGCTGCCCGACGGCGCCAGCGTCAAGGGCACGGTCGCGGGCGTGGACAGCACCGGTGCGCTCGTGCTTGCCGACGGTCCGCGGCGCGCGCGATTCCTCTCGGGCGAGATCTCGCTCCGCCGCGCCTAAAAGCCTCCTGAACGCGGCGGGTCGTCCCCGCCCACAACAGGGCGCCCGGTAGCGCGGAGACTCGTCGGCCGCATCCCGATGGACCTCCCCACGCTCATCCTGCAGGTTGGCAACAGCAGGACGAAGTGGGGACTCGTTGCCCCGCGCGGCTGGCACGCCCAAGGCATCGTCCCCAACGCCGACATCGGCACGCTGTCGCTGCGCGACTGGCACAACCTGCCGCGACCCGCGCGCGCCATCGGGGTCAATGCCGCCGGCGAGGCCGTGCGCGTGCGGCTCGAAAGCCAGGTCGCCCGCTGGCGATTGCCCATCGTCTGGCTGGTGGCGCAGGAGCGCGGCGGCGGCATCGTCAATCGCCACCGCCCGGCATCGCAGCTCGGCGCCGACCGCTGGGCGCTGCTCGTAGCGGCACGCCGCCGTGCGCTCGACGCCGATCCCTCCGGCGCGGCCTGCGTTGCCGTCAATGCCGGGACCATCGTCACGATCGACGCGCTCGATGGGGAGGGCGTATGCCTCGGCGGGATCGTCGTGCCGGGTCCGCACCTCATGCTGCGCGCGATGGCCGACCGGGCGCCCGCGCTGAAGGTCGCGCCCGGCACATACCGCCCCTTCCCCACGACCACGCCGGACGCCCTTGCCACCGGCGCCATCGAAGCCGTGTGCGGCGCAATCGAGCTCACGCGCGCACGGTTGCGGGATGGAGAGCCCGCCGTCCACTGTTACCTGACTGGTGGGGCGGCCCACGAGATCGCGCCGCACCTCGGAAACCCGGTCGAGGTCGTGGATAATCTCGTGCTCGAAGGGGTACTCGCACTCGCTTGGAACAATTAGGGCCGGAGTCGACTTTTCGAGGAGTCGACCAGCCCGAGCCGTGAGCAACAGTCGACCCTGACGCCTACTCATTCATGCGCATCCTCATCGTCCTGCTGCTGCTCGCGAACGTCACGATGTACCTCTACACGCGCCTCGACACGGGCGGTGGCGAGGCCGTGCTGCTGCAGGACCAGGTGCAGCCCGACAAGATCAAGCTCATCACGCCGCAACAGGTCGCGGCCCTGGGGCCCGCCAAGGTCGCTGCGCTGAACGACGTCTGCGTGGAGTGGGGCCCCTTCGCCGATGCCGACCGCACCCGCGCGATGTCGGAGATCGAGCCGCTTGCGCTCGGCCGCCTCGTGTCGCAGAAGAAGGTGGAGATCGAGAGCGGCTACTGGGTGAACATGGGTCCGTTCACCACGCGCGCCGCGGCCGAGAGTCGCATCGCCGAGCTGCGGCGGCAGGGTGCCAAGGATCTCGCCGTCGCCGACGCCCCCAAGGGGCAGTTCGCTGTGTCCTTCGGCAACTTCGCGTCGGAAGCGGCGGCACTCGCGCACACCGAGGAGCTCGCGCGCATCGGCATCAAGCTCGCCAAGGTCGAGCGCCGCAACCAGCCCTTTTCGCAAACGATTGTCGTGGTCCGCGATCCGCAGCAATCGGTCATGGTGCGCCTGCGCGAGCTTCAGCCGCAGTTCCCGGGCAGCGAACTTCGCACCGCGCCGTGCGAGCGCGCGACCTGACGCAGCATCCGATCCGCGAAGCCGCGTCGGCCGCCGACGTCGCGCACGCCCGCGCCCTGTTCGAGGAGTATGCGGCGTGGCTCGCCGTGGACCTGTGCTTCCAGGGCTTCGAGGAGGAGCTCGCCACCTTGCCCGGCAAGTACGCCCCGCCCATGGGACGCCTGTTCCTCGCGGGCGCGGCTGAGCCGGTCGGGTGCATCGCCCTGCGGCCGCTCGACGAGCCGGGCGTGGCCGAGATGAAGCGCCTGTACGTACGGCCCGTCGCGCGCGGTACCGGGCTCGGAGGCAGGCTCGCCGAAACGGTAATCGAACATGCGCGCGCCATAGGCTATCGCGAGCTACGCCTCGACACCGGCAACTGGATGCACGAGGCGATGCGCTTGTATGCGCGGCTGGGATTCGTCGAGTGTCCGCCGTATTATCACAACCCCATGCCCGGGGTGGTGTACATGAGCCTCGCTCTCTCCTGACCATGTTCCTGACGGCCACAGACTCGCAAGCGATCGCGGAACGCGTGCGCGTGCTCGAGCGCGCGATGGGCGTCGAGGTCGTGACGATGGTCGTCGGCAAGTGCGACGTCTACCCCGAGACCGTCTGGAAGGCGTTCGCGCTTGGCGCGTCGATGACTGCGCTCGTGGTCGCGATCGGCGACCTGGTACGCCCCGACTGGGTGACGAGCACTGCCGTCGTCACTTCCATCGTGGCCATTCTCGCTGCCGGCGCGCTATGCGCGCTCGCGAGCGTGTACGTGCCGGGGTTCGCGCGGCTCTTCCTGCGCGACCTGCGCGCGACGGCCGAGGCGACGCAGTACGCGAAGGTCCAGTTCCTCGAGAGGCAGCTCTTCGCCACCAAGGAGCGCAACGCGATCCTGGTGCTGGTCGCGATGCTCGAACGGCGCGTCGTCATCGTGGCGGACACCGGGTTGAACGACAGGGTCACCACCGCCGAGTGGGACGCCGTCATCGCGAAGATGACGGAGAAGCTGCGTGCGGGCGCTGCGCGCGAGGCCGTCACCGCGGGACTCGACGCGATCGGCGACCTTCTCGCGAACAAGGGCGTGGTGCGCGGCGACGGCAACGCGTTCGCCGATGCGCCCGTCGAGGAGGGCGGCGCGTGAGGAATGCTGCGATCGCGCTGGCGGCGCTGCTTGCGCTCTCGCTCGGGGCGCTCGCCGCCGACGTGCCCTACCTTTCGGGACGTGTCGTCGACAACGCGGAGATTCTCTCGCCTGCGGCGCGCGACCGTCTCGGCAAGGCGCTGAAGGCGCACGAAGACCGCACCACCAACCAGGTCGTCGTCCTCACGGTGCCGAGCCTGGGCAGCGACTCGATCGAGGAGTACGCCAACCGCGTCTTCGCCGAATGGAAGCTCGGGCAGAAGGGCAAGGACAACGGCGTGCTCGTGGTGGTCGCGCCCAAGGACCGGCGCATGCGCATCGAGGTGGGCTACGGCCTCGAGGGCACGCTCACCGACGCGATGGCGAGCCGCATCATCAGGAACGAGATGACGCCGCAGTTCAAGAGCAACAACTTCGACGGCGGCGTCGAGAGTGGCGTCACGGCGATCACGTCGTTGCTCGAATCGGGCAAGGAGCCCGCCGCCGACAAGCCGTCGTCGTCGAGCACGGGCTTCGGGCTCGTCGACGTCGAAGGGCCGGAGCTACCTCCTTGGCCGATGCGCATCCTGCTCGGCGCGTTCATCTTCGGGATCATCGGGCTCTTCACGGTCATCGGCGTGATGACGCCCGGCATGGGATGGTTCCTCTATTTCTTCCTCATCCCGTTCTGGGCGATGTTTCCCATCATCATCGTGGGCGTCAACGGCGCACTCGTGCTGCTCGCGATCTACGTGGTGGGGTTCCCGATCGCCAAGATCATCGTCGGGCGCACCGCGTGGTACGAGAAGGCGCAGCGGGACTTGAAGTCGAAAGGCACCGCGAGCATCGGTGGCTTCACCATGAGCTCCGGCGGCAGCGGGTCGTCTAGCAGCAGTTCGTCGGGTGGCTTCTCCGGAGGCGGCGGAAGCTCCGGCGGCGGCGGCAGCTCGGGCAGCTGGTAAGACCGCGGCGGCTTCAGGCGCTGGCAATGAGCGCGAACGATTCGCCGCGCGCGTCGAGCGAGAAGGGCAGGGCTTCCGTCGTCGCGCTCCCGAATCCCGCGGCGCGCACGAGCTCGACGATACCGGCGGGCTCGTACCACGTGGCGCGCACGGCGTCGTTCTCTTCCGCGATTCGCGCCGTGCCCTTGCGCTTCGTGTAGCGGCGCTGCGAGCGCATCGCACGCGCTCCCTCGGTCCAGGTGCTCTCCGAACGCAGCACGATCTGCGAGCCGTCGCCGAGCTTCGCGCTGCGCACTTCGACGAGCGGCGCCGCGAGCCGCTGCAGACTCGTGCCGGGGACGTCGCAGGCGATCACGAGCGTGCCGGGTGCGACGAGATGCGCGCGAATGTTCGCGAGGGCTTGCGCCGCCGCGGCGGGGTCGACGATCGCGTCGAACGCGCTGCCCGCGATGAACGCCGCGCCGTAGCGGAAGGGGACGTTGAGCGCGGCCACGTCCTGGCGAAAGAGCGCGGCCTCGAGCGATGACGCCGCGAGCTTCTCCTCGCACCGCGCGATCATGGCCGGCGACACGTCGACGCCATGCACTTTCAGGCCGCGCTCCTGGAGCGGAACGAGGAGCCGCCCGCTGCCGCACATGACGTCTAGGGCGAGCGTGCCGGCGGGGCCCAGCCGTTGCGCGAACCACGCGCACTCCTCGTCGCCCGCGCGCGGATGCAGCGCGTCGAAGAACGCGGCAGCCAGCGGTCCTACAATTGTTCCCAGGGCAGGCCCTCGAAGCGCCACCCCGAGCGCGTGCCGCGATGATGCTGGTCGTCGAGCGGACCCTCGAAGCCGTCCTTGACGTTGTAGACCTCGGAGAAGCCGGCCTTCTCGAGGGCGAGTCCCGCGTCCACGGAGCGGTGTCCGCTGCGGCAGATGAGCACGACGGGCCGGTTCATGCTCGCGACCTTCTTCACCTGCCCGACGAAATGGGGATTGATCTCCCAGTCCGGGCCGTCGTTCCACGCGACGTGCTGCGAGCCGACCGGGTGACCGACGAAGTAGTACTCCATCTCGCTGCGGCAGTCGATGAGCACAGCCTGCGGATTGCCGGCGAGGAGGTCCTGAGCTTCCTTGGGTGTCAGGTGCTTCATGCGAGTAGCGTAGCACGCGGGGCGCCGCGCCGAAGGCCTCAACGACACCGGGCACCACGCCCGGTGCACTGCAACATAATGCTAAGATTCAAGGTCTTGCACAAACGACACGCGCCATGCAACCGGACCGCACTCCACTGCTCGCCCGCCTCCTGCGCGAACGCATCCTCGTGATGGACGGCGCGATGGGCACGCAGATCCAGGCGTGCCGCCTTTCCGAGTCCGATTTCCGCGGCGGCTTCCACGATCACGCGCACGACCTGAAGGGCGACAACGACCTGCTGGTGCTCACGCGCCCGGACGTCGTGCGAGGCATTCACGACGCGTATCTTGCGGCCGGCGCCGACATCATCGAGACCAACACGTTCAGCGCCACGTCGGTTGCGCAGGCCGACTACGGGATGCACGGCAAGGCGTACGAGATGAATCGCGCGGCCGCCGCCATTGCGCGCGAATGCGCCGACGCATGGACCGCGCGCACGCCGGAAAAGCCCCGCTTCGTCGCGGGCGCGCTCGGGCCGACCAACCGCACGGCCTCGATCTCCCCCGACGTCAACGACCCCGGCGCGCGCAACGTGAGCTTCGACGAGCTCGCCGCATCGTACGGCCAGGCCGTCGCCGGACTGTGCGAGGGCGGCGCCGACCTGCTCATCGTCGAGACGGTGTTCGACACGCTCAACGCCAAGGCCGCGCTGTTCGCCATCGAGTCGTACTTCGAGCGCGCGGGCCGGCGCCTGCCGCTCGTCGTGTCGGGCACGATCACCGACGCCTCCGGACGCACGCTCTCCGGCCAGACGCCCGAGGCGTTCTGGAATTCGGTGCGGCACGTGAAGCCGCTGGCCGTCGGGCTCAATTGCGCGCTCGGCGCCGCGCTCATGCGCCCGTACATCGAGGAGATCGCGCGCGTGGCCGCGGACACGTTCGTCTCCTGCTACCCCAACGCGGGGCTGCCCAACCCGATGTCGGAAACAGGCTACGACGAAACGCCGCCGCAGACCGCATCGCTGCTCGGCGAATTCGCGCAGAGCGGCTTCGTCAACATCGTGGGCGGCTGCTGCGGGACCACGCCCGAGCACATCCGCGCGATCGTGTCCGAAGTGTCGAAGCTCGCTCCGCGAAGGCTCGAAGCCGAGACCCGGTTCGCGTGACCCGCCTCCTGCGCCTCGCGGGACTCGAGCCGCTCAACATCGGCGACGACTCCCTGTTCGTCAACGTTGGCGAGCGGACCAACGTGACGGGCTCGCGCGCGTTCGCGAAGCTCATCCTCGCCGGCGACTTCACGGGTGCGGTCGAGGTCGCGCGCCAGCAGGTGGAGAGCGGCGCGCAGAT
>CAZIZD010000227.1:0-7513 GCA_964543615.1 uncultured Alcaligenaceae bacterium
CGTCGCCCTCGGCGTCAGGCCACACGATTCCCGTGAGCATCGTCGCATCGACGCCGCGACCGCCGTGGGTGACGAGAGCCTTCAGGAGCTCGAGCGGCTTCTTCTGCGCCTTGCCCTTGGACACGAGCGGAACGCCGTCGCGCGCGATCGAGAACTCGCCCAGCGTGCGCAGCGCGAGCGGCCAGGGCCAGTCCGCGACCTCGGGCCCGGGCGGCGACAGCTTGCGCTTGCGGATCAGGAGGCGCACGTACTCGCTCTCGATGCCCGCCTCGAGCGCGAGCGCGACGAGCGACGAGAGTAGGTCCGACGGCAGGCGCAGGAATCCGTAATATCCCGACTCGCGGCATTCCGCGAGGAGCGTGCGCAACGTCTCGACGGCGCCGTCGCGCTCGCCCGCTTCGAGCAGGCGATGCGCGTCGAGGATGCGCGCGTGGAACTCGAAGTTGCTGCGGTCCGAGCCCGTGGCGAGCGCGATGGCCTCGGTGTAGAGATCGAGTGCACGGTCGATCTCGCGCAGGTGAACGTGGCACAGTGCATTGCGGACGAGGAAGTGCGGGATCTGCATGGCGGGAAGTCCGCTCTCGCGCCCGATCCTCACCGCATCGGCGGCCGCCGCGGCCGCCTCGCGCACGCGGCCTTCGAGCATCAGCACGCCCGCCTCCTGGTAGCGGAAGTACGCAAGGTCCATCCGGCGCGACGGGCTGAGGACGCCGCGCAGCTTGGCGAGGGCGGCCGCGGCCCCCGCGATGTCCTCGCTGCTGACGAGCGCCGTCACCTCGGCGTGGTAGATCTCGACCTGCACCCACTTCAAGCCGTGCGCGGCTGCGAATTCCTCGGTGTCGCGCATGATCTTGCGCGAGCGTGCGTAGTGGCCGCGAATCTGCTCGTTGAACGCGCGGTGCACCTGCCACCACACGCGATTGACGGCCGTCTCTGCAGGATCGTCGAGCCACGGCTCCACGCGCGCGATGAGCGCGTCGGCGCGCGCGCCCCGCGTCTTCCAGTTCATGTAGTTGAAGAGGATCGACGCCGCATTGACGCGATCGTTCACCGGTACGTCGACGGCGTCGGGGGCGTCGAGCAGCGCCTCCACCGTGCGCGCCGCCTCGTCGATGCCGGGATGGTCGGGCTGGCGGAACAGGAGCGCGATGAGCAGGGCGCCGCGGATGCGCAGCGCGTCGGCCGCCGACAGGAACGGCGGCCCCGCGTCGAGCAGCCTGGTCAGCACGTCTATCCAGCGGTCGAGCGGCGCGAAGTCGGCCCACTCGAAGTAGTGGCAGTCGACCGCGGCGGCGGCGACGAGCAGCTGCCTTCGCACGTCGTTCTTTGCGACGAATGCCTCGTACGCCTTGTCGAGCAGCGCCTTGCAGCGCGCGGGCTCGTCGTGCATGACCGCGTAGGCCTCACCGAGTGCCAGGCGCGGCTCGGCCTCGCGCACTTCCTGCGGCATGGCGGCCAGCCACCGCACCAGGGCCTTGCGACGGCCTTCCGCGAGCAGTGAGCGCCCGGCGTGCAGCGTGAGGCCCACCAATGCAGGCCATGCCTTCGCTTCGATGTAGAGCGACGCGGCGGCGTCGAAGTCGCCGCGCGACACGAGCTGGCCCGCCGCGCGGTCGAGCGCCGCCTGCCGCTCTTCCGCGGGCAGCTTGCGCTTGCCCTGCTCCAGCAGGAACTCGCGGAACAGCGCGTGGAACGAATACACGGGCTGGTCGCCGGCGCGGCGGCGGTCGGTGAAGAGGTGCCGCCGATATACGTAGTCGAGCACGCGCGGCGCCTCCGGGTTGCCCGACAGCGCGATCGCATCGTCCGGCGACACCGAGGGCAGCAACGCGGAGAGCATCAGCACGCGCTGGTTCTCGGGTCGCGCGCGACCGAAGATCTCACCGGTGAAGTACTGGAAGACGGCCTCCTTGCCTTCCGGAAGCATGGCCTCGTCGGCCACGGCCTCATGCCGGGCCGCGTGCTCGCGCATGAGCACGATGCCGGCGGCCCACCCGTCGCTTGCCTTGTGGATCGCCCGCGCGACGTCCGGCGTGACGTCGATGCCGGCGGTGAGTGCCTCGGTTTCGTCGGGCGTGAAGCGCAGGGCCTCCCAATCGATGCGCGTGATGCGCTGCTCCCCCACGAGCCGCGCCATCTCGGGCACCGGCGGCTCGCGCGAAAGGAAGATAAGGTTGATGCCCTCGGGCACCTCGCGCAGCCCTTCCGCGAACGCGAAGCGCCACGACGCATCGGCCTTGGGCTCGTGAAAGTTGTCGACGACGAGGATCGAGCCCGCGGGGAACAGCGCGAAGAGCTCGCGCATGAACCGCCGCGAGAAGCCCGGAAGGTCGCCCGCGTACTCCGCCGTGAACACCGGCAACGCGGCCGCGTCGCGCGACCGGCGCCCCGGGATCTCGCTCACGCCGACGCGCACGTAATGGAAGAACGTCGCGGGATCGGCGTCGCCGGGATCGGCCTGGAACCAGAGGCCTGGCGCCTTGCGGGCCTCGACGTAGCTCGCGACCAGCGTGGACTTGCCCGAGCCGGGCGGGCCCGCGATCCAGAGGATGGGATGCGCGCGGCGCTCGTCGAGCAGCCTGAACAGCCGCTCGCGCTTCTGGACGTTGAAAAGACGGGGGCGGCTGAACTTGGCGAGCGTTGCGACCGGTGCGGTCGGCCTCGGCTTGCTCCCCATCAGCGGATCGGATGCACGCGCGGCGCGAGCGCCTCGACCCGCGCGGCCAGGGCCTCCACCCGCTCCGACACTTCCTCGATGCCGGACTGCAGGCTGCGGAAGTCGCGGCCGCTTGCCAACAGGCGAGCCTCGTCGCGGGCATAGCTGCCGGTGCTGTGCGCGAGCTTGTCGGCGGCGTAGCCCGGGAACGCGAGCAGGTAGCGGCCCGCATCGGCGACGCGCTGGCCCATCACGGGACCGAGCGCCTTGCCGAAGGTCTCCTCGACGAACCAGGGCATCGTGCGCGCGAGCTCCTTCAGCACGCCACTCAGCTCGGCGTCGCCCTTCTCGCGCACGAATTCGTTCCAGCGCGAAGGATCGGCGAGAAATGCCGGCAGCGAGAACGGCGAGAGCGCGAGCTGCAGGTCGGTCGCGGTGCCGCCGGACGCGGACTCGAGCGTGCCGTCGCTTGCGATGCGCCAGCGCGCGGACAAGGGGCTCGACAGGGGGCCGATGGCGAGCGAGAACGTGCGGCCTGCCATCGCGGCGAGCTTGTCGCGCGCCCAGGCCTGGTCGGCCAGCATGCGGTTGGCAATGCTGGCCGGCCCTTGCGCGGGATCAGGCCATTTCATGGGCCTGCTGGATCCCGGCGAGCATCCAGCCCGACGAACCGTCGACCGGCTTCACGAGGTTCCACACTTCGTCGAACGCCTTCGGCAGGAGCGCCCCGTCTTCGCGAAGCTCGCCCGTGAAGCGCACGCTCATCCAGTGCTGGCCGCGCTCCGTGGCCACTTCCAGGACCTCCGCGTCGAGACGGCTGATCGCGGTGGCCTGGTGCGCCGTGCGCTTGGCGAGATCGCCCGCGACTTCGCTGAACATGTCGGGCGTCATCACGTCGGCGAGTGCCTGGCGGTCGCCGCTGTCGTACGCGTCCTGCAGCCGGCGGAACTGCTGCTTGGCCTGCTCCGCGAACGCGGCGGCGTCGAAGCCGGGAGGGAAGCGGCTCGCGGGCGTTGCCGCGGCCGGAGCCGCGGAGCTTGCGCCCATCACCGGCTCGAATCCGGAGGCGGGCGCGCTGCGGTTCATGCGCGGCTCCACGCGATCGGCGCCGGCGCCCGAGTACTGCATGGCGGGCTGCGGCGAGCGGCGCGCGAGCAAGAGGCGCACGACGACCAGCACCGCGACGACGGCGAGCGCGATGAGCAGGAAGCTCGCGAAGGTCTCGGAGAGCCCGAAGTGCGACAGCAGCGCGGCAAGCCCGATGGCGCCCGCAATGCCGGCGATGGGTCCGAGCCAGCGCGACATGCCGGACGGCGCGGCGGCGGCAGGTGCTGCGCGCGGCGCCATCGACGGCGAGGCCGCGGACGGGGCGCTGGGCGCGGCGCTGGGAGTGTTGGGCGCGGGCGCGGGCGTCATCTGGCGCTGCGCGCCGAGATTGCGTCCGCCGCCCAGGCGCTTGGCGTCGGCGACGTCCGCCGCCATCCACGCGGTGAGGGCAAGGACGACGGCGGCGAGAGTCAAGGTACGGTTCATGGATCCTCCTGGAGACGGCAAGCCGGTATATGGCGCCGGCGGGCGCGACGTTCAACGTTCAATGGTTCAATTAGGTTCAATAAACGCGGCCGACGTGGACGGCGACCACGCCTGCCATGATGTTCTGGTATTCGACATGGTCGAATCCCGCCTGTTCCATCATCCGCGCGAGCGTCGGCTGGTCCGGGTGGACGCGAATCGACTCGGCCAGGTAACGGTAGCTTGCCGCGTCCTTGGCGACCACGCGGCCGATCCGCGGCAGCACGTTGAAACTGTACCAGTCGTAGAAGGGCGCGAGCTGCGGCGCCACGCGCGAGAATTCGAGGACGAGCGCGGCGCCGCCGGGCCGCAGGACGCGGCGCATCTCGGCCAGCGCCACCTCCTTGCGGGTGACGTTGCGCAGCCCGAATGCAATGGACACGGCGTCGAACGTGCGCGGCGGGAAGGGCAGCGCCTCCGCGTTGCACTGCACCGTCGGCAGCGACAAGCCGCGGTCGAGAAGCTTGTCGCGGCCCGCACCGAGCATGGCGAGGTTGATGTCCGTATGGACCACCGTGCCGCCGGCCCCGACCTTTTGCGCGAAGAGGCGCGCGAGGTCGCCCGTGCCGCCTGCGAGGTCGAGCACGCGCTGCCCCGGGCGCACCGAGAGGAGGTCCACGGCATAGCGCTTCCACAGCCGATGCAGGCCGCCCGACATGAGGTCGTTCATCACGTCGTAGCGGTCGGCCACCGAGTCGAAGACGCCGCGCACGCGGCGCGTCTTCTCGTCGGGCGTGACCGTCTCGAATCCGAAGTGCGTCTGGTCGTCCATTGGCCTCTTCAGGGATCGCGGCTCGCGCCGGCGGCGGAGAGACGCGCGAGGTAATCCTGCCACATTTCGGGCTGGCGGCGGCCGAGATCGCGAAGGTAATCCCAGGAGTAGATGCCGGAGTCGTGACCGTCGGAGAAGCGCGGCCGGATGGCGTAGTGCCCGACCTCCTCCACGTCCGCGATGGTGACGTCGCGCTTGCCTGCCTGCAGCGTCTCCTGCCCGGGCCCGTGGCCGCGCACTTCCGCCGAGGGCGAGTACACGCGCAGGAACTCGTACGGGAGCTTGTACGTCTCGCCGTCGCCGAACGAGATCTCGAGCAGGCGCGAGCGGTTGTGGAAGACGAGGTCGGTGGGGGTCACGGCGGCGCAACGAACGGATGCTAGCCGTTCATTGTGCCACCAATGCCAACCCTAGATCACGTTGTTGGTCTGCGTCTGGTCGGGGACGATGTCCATGTTGCCGATGCCCGAGAACACGTTGCGGTTCTTCGCTTCCTTGCCGTGCAGCTTGATCTCGAGGCGCAGGTCGTTGAGCGAGTCGGCGTTCCGTAAGGCATCCTCGTACGTGATGAGCCCCGCCTCGTAGAGGTCGAACAGCGACTGGTCGAACGTCTGCATGCCGAGCTCGCGCGACTTCTTCATGATGTCCTTGATGCCGGAGACGTCGCCCTTGAAGATGAGGTCGCTGATCAGCGGCGAGTTGAGCATCACCTCCACCGCGGGCACGCGGCCGCGGCCGTCGCGGCGCGGAATGAGGCGCTGGGCGACGAAGGCACGCACGTTGAGCGAAAGGTCCATCAGGAGCTGCGCGCGCCGCTCCTCGGGGAAGAAGTTGATGATGCGGTCGAGCGCCTGGTTGGTGCTGTTGGCGTGCAGCGTGGCGAGGCACAGGTGGCCCGTCTCGGCGAAGGAGATCGCGTAGTCCATCGTCTCGCGCTCGCGGACTTCGCCGATGAGGATCACGTCGGGCGCCTGGCGCAGCGTGTTCTTGAGGGCGATCTGCCAGCCCTCGCAGTCCACGCCGACCTCGCGCTGCGTGATGATGCAGTTCCTGTGCTCGTGCACGAACTCGATCGGGTCCTCGATCGTGATGATGTGGCCGTAGCTGTTCTCGTTGCGGTAGCCCAGCAGCGAGGCCATGGACGTCGACTTGCCCGCGCCCGTGGCGCCGATGAACATCATGATGCCGCGCTTGCTCATGATGACGTCCTTCAGCACCGGCGGCAGGCCCAGCTCCTCGAACTTCGGGATGTCCATCGTGATGGTCCGCAGGACCATGCCGACGCGCCCCTGCTGCACGAACGCGTTCACGCGGAAGCGCCCGATGCCGGGCGGGCTGATCGCGAAGTTGCACTCCTTCGACGCCTCGAACTCGGACGCCTGCTTGTCGTTCATCACGCTGCGCACGAGCTCTATCGTGTGCTGGGGCGAGAGCTGCGTCTTGGAAACCGGCGTGATCTTGCCGTCGACCTTGATGGCCGGCGGGAAGCCCGCGGTGATGAAGAGGTCCGAGCCGTTCTGCTTGACGAGAAGGTCGAGGAGCTCGTGGATGAATTTTGTCGCGCGTTCGCGTTCCACGTTATCCGCCCATGAAGAGGTCTTTGTTGACCGCGCGATTGCGCGCTTCCGCGATGTTGATCTGGTTGCGGCGTACGAGGTCGACCAGGCACTGGTCGAGCGTCTGCATGCCGACCGACTGCGACGTCTGGATCGACGAGTACATCTGCGCCACCTTGCCCTCGCGGATCAGGTTGCGGATCGCGGGGGTGCCGATCATGATCTCGTGCGCCGCGACCCGCGCCTGGCCGTCCTTGGTCTTGAGCAGCGTCTGCGAGATGACGCACACGAGCGACTCGGACAGCATCGCGCGCACCATTTCCTTCTCGGCCGCCGGGAAGACGTCGATGATGCGGTCGATCGTCTTGGCGGCGGAGCTCGTGTGCAGCGTTCCGAACACGAGGTGGCCCGTCTCGGCGGCGGTGAGCGCCAGGCGGATCGTTTCGAGGTCGCGCATTTCACCGACCAGGATGTAGTCCGGGTCTTCGCGAAGCGCGGCGCGCAGCGCGTTGGGGAACGACAGCGTGTGCGGCCCGAGCTCGCGCTGGTTGATGAGGCACTTCTTGGACTCGTGCAGGAACTCGATCGGGTCCTCGATCGTCAGCACGTGGCCGTACTCGTTCTCGTTGACGTGGTTGACCATCGCCGCGAGCGTGGTCGACTTGCCGGAGCCCGTGGGTCCCGTGCACAGGATGAGCCCGCGCGGCCGGTTGGTGACCTCCGCGAACACCTTGGGCGTGTTGAGCTCCTCCAGCGAGAGGACCTTGGACGGGATGGTCCGGAACGCGGCTGCTGCGCCGCGCTGCTGCACGAAGGCGTTGACCCGGAAGCGCGCGAGGTTGGGCACGCCGAAGCTGAAGTCGCACTCGAGGTTTTCCTCGTACTGCTTGCGCTGGGCGTCGCTCATGATGTCGTACACCATGGCGTGCACGTCCTTGTGTTCCATGGGCGGCAAAT
>CAZIZD010000228.1:0-7475 GCA_964543615.1 uncultured Alcaligenaceae bacterium
AAGATGCTCGGCCAGGCGCTTCCAGGTCCGGCCCTCGTCTCGGCTTCCCCACAGCTCGCCCGAGGTTGTCCCGAAGTAGACGCCGGCAATCGTGAAACGGTCGGCGGTCATGGCTTGGCGCTTCACGGTCCACCACGCCTGCGAGCGCGGCATGCCGTCGGCCTGGCGCTTCCACGTCTTGCCGCCGTCGCGCGTGCGGTAGGCCGCGGGCTTGCCGCCCGGCGACACGCGCGGCCAGACGTCGGTCCCGTCCATCGGGAACACCCAGGCGGTCTCGGCGTCGTGCGGATGGGTGACCATCGGCAGGCCGATGTCGCCCACCGACTTCGGCATGTTGTCGCCGATGCGCACCCAGCGGGTCGCGGGCCGGTCCAGGCGGTAGATGCCGCAGTGATTCTGCATGTAGAGCCGGTCCGGGTTGGCTTCCGACAGGCGCACGCAGTGCGGGTCCTGCCCGAAAGGCGGGTACGGATCGGGAAAGAAGTCCGCGCGCACGCCTTCGTTGAGCGGATGCCAGTCGGCGCCCGCGTCGTGCGACTCGAAGGTGCCGCCGCCCGACATGCTGATGTACATGTGCGCGGGGTCGCGCGGATCGACGATCACCGAGTGCAGCTTGGGTCCGTCGGGCGTGCCGTCCTGGTCGCCGCCGCACCAAGTCTTGCGCTGAGGATGCGCGTTGAAGCCTTCCACCCCCTTCCACGTGGCCCCGCCGTCCTCGGAGCGGAAGAGTCCCTGCGGCGACGTGCCCGCATACCAGACGCCCGGCTGCGATGCATGCCCCGGCGTGAGCCAGAACGTGTGGTCGACCACGCGTCCGCTATCGGGGGCGAACGCGGGCGGTGTCGTGGCTTCCTTCCAGGTGCGGCCGTTGTCGCCCGAGCGGAACACCGTCGGGCCGAGGTGCCCCGTGCGCGCCGCGGCGAGGAGCGTCTTGCCGTCGCGCGGGTCGAGCACCGCGTGATGCACGACGTGGCCCAGGAACGCGGGCGGCGCGAGCTTCCACGCGCGGCGCGAGGCATCGCTGGTCAGCGTCCACAGCCCCTTGCGGGTGGCGATCAAAAGACGGACGCGGCGCGGAGTGGCGACGCGAGGGCGCGCGGCACGGGGCATGGCGAAAGCCCTTTCGGCAGATCGGGAA
Source organism: uncultured Alcaligenaceae bacterium (assembly GCA_964543615.1). GTDB lineage: Bacteria > Pseudomonadota > Gammaproteobacteria > Burkholderiales > Casimicrobiaceae > VBCG01. Next base: position 1,139 of record CAZIZD010000228.1, read on the forward strand.
AGGGCGAAACAGTACGCCCGCCGGATTGCCGAAGGCAAGCACCGTCGAGCCGCGCGTAAGCCGTGATAGCCTTCCTGTCCCCCTTTTTTCTGCGCGAGGAGCGACGTCATGACGATCAAGGTTGGCGACCGGCTGCCCGAAGGCACGCTGTCCGAATTCATCGAAGTCGAAGGCAACGGCTGCAGCGTCGGCCCGAACCCCTTCAAGGTCGAGGACCTGACCAAGGGCAAGAAGGTCGTGATCTTCGGCCTGCCCGGCGCGTTCACGCCGACTTGTTCCGCCAAGCACGTGCCGTCGTACGTGGAGAAGTTCGCGCAGCTCAAGGCGAAGGGTGTCGACGCGATCTACTGCATGTCCGTCAACGACCCGTTCGTGATGGGCGCGTGGGGCCGCGACTTGAAGTCCGGCGACAAGGTGCACATGATGGGCGACGGCAGCGCGGAGTACACGAAGAAGCTCGGCCTCGAGCTCGATCTCACGGCGCGCGGCATGGGCGTGCGCTGCCAGCGTTTCTCGATGCTGGTGGAGGACGGCGTGGTGAAGGCGCTCAACATCGAAGCACCGGGCAAGTACGAAGTCTCAGGTGCCGAGACGATGCTCACGCAGCTCGGCTGAGCATCCGAGAGAGAAAGCCCGGCGCGCGACATTGCGCACGCGCCGGGTTGGAGGGAATCGTGCCGCGTCAGCGCGCGGCGATCGGGGCGGCGGCTTCGCGCCGCCGCGCCTCGGCGGCCACCGCGGCCCACTTCGCCGCTTCGGCCCCGTCGGCCGCAACGCCGGGATAGAGCCTCGGGCCGAGGCGGTACATGAGCGCGAGCATCTCCGCACTGCGCGCATCTCCAGCCTCGGCGGCGCGCCGGAAGTTCGACACCGCCTCGGAGTCCTGGCCACGCTCGTAAGCCGCGAGCCCCGCCTCGCGCCACCGCTCGCCCGGCGACGCCTCGGCACACGCGAGCGGAATCCACGCCACCAGCATCAGTGCGGCCGCGAACGCGCGCATGGTCAGCGTCCCTGCGCGGTCGCACGCGCAAGGCGTTCGCCGGCGCTGGGCGTGCTGTCCTTCGCTCGCGCCGCGGACTTGACGCCGGCCTGCGCATTCGGCGAACGCGCGGCAGACTTGGCCGCGGCCGGCGCCGCCACCCGCGCCGCTGCCGGCACGGGCTCGTTGCACTGGTTGCCTGTCGCGTCCATGCCGCCTTCGGCGCCGCCGCTGCAGTCGTGCGCATGCGCGGTTGCCGCGAAGAGCGTCGCGGCGGCGAACAACAGGATCGAGCGCTGGTTCATGGTGGTCTCCTTCGTTACGCTTCTGGAAGTGGTCGGTCGAGGGATCACGGCGCGGGATGCTCGGAGAGGCTGCCCGCGATCTGCGTGCCCTCGCGAGACTCGAAGCGCGCGCGGCGCTCCTCGAACACTTCGCGGCGGTGGGCGGCGGCGTGATCGCCACGGAACGCGACGCCCGCGGCGGTGCCGGCCGCTTGCGCGGACGGGTCCGTCGCATTGCCGCTCCCGAGGCTCGCAGCGCCTATCCAGGCGAGCCCTGCAACGAGCGCAACGCCGACCGCGGACTTCGCGAACATCGCGGCCGGGGTGAGGGTCGGGCGGGTCGGGCGGGTCGACCGGTTCGTCGAGTGCGTGTTCATGTGGTTCTCCTTGAGAGGTCGTCAGGGCCGGGTCCGGCGCCGCGGTTGCGCAGCCTTTCTCTTCCCTTGCCCTCTCGTACGGACTCCCGCGGCGGAACCGGACACGCACGTCGAGGTGAAAATTCGCGTCCCTGGGACCGGGACGAAAGGCACGGCGGCTGCTAGAGTTGGCAACACCCATGTCCGACGCCACCGCGCCCACCCGGTCGCAGCTCACCGTGCTGCTCGCCTCGGCGCGCGCGGGGGACAAGGACGCGGCAGGCGCCGCGTACAGCGTCCTCTACGAGGAGTTGCGCCGCCTCGCGCGCGCGAAGTTGCGTCCGCACCGGGACATGACGCTCCTCGACACGACCTCGCTCGTGCACGAGTCCTACCTGCGGCTCATGGGCGCGGAAGCGCTTCCCGTGGAGGACCGTCACCACTTCTTCGCGTATGCCTCGCGCGTGATGCGCTCCGTGATCGTCGACTTCGCGCGGGCGCGCGCGGCGGAGCGCCGCGGCGGGGAAGCCGAGCACGTCGTGCTGGACACGATGCTGTCCGAGCAGGTGGCGGCACCCGAGAACGACGTGCTGCGCGTGCACGAAGCCCTCGACGTGCTCGAGCGCGCGGACGAGCGCCTCGCGCGCATCGTCGAGATGCGCTATTTCGGCGGTCTCTCGGAGACCGAGATCGCGGAAGTGCTGGGGCTTTCCGACCGCACGGTGCGCCGCGACTGGGAGAAGGCGCGGATCCTGCTCAAGGCCGCGCTGGAGTAATCGCACCTCGCGTGCGCGCGGGCGATGTCCGTTTCGATCGCGCGATTCCGTACGTGACTGCGGAGCATCGACATGACAATGGACGCCGCGACGCTGCAACGCCTCTCCTCCCTGATCGACCGCGCGTTCGATCTGGGCCCGGCCGATCGCGAGGCATGGCTGCTATCGCTCGCGGGCGACGACGCGGCGCTCGTGCCGATGTTGCGCGAGCTTCTCGCGCGCACGGCATCGAATGAAACGGCGGACTTCCTGGGCCGCCCGCCCGCATTCACCATCGTCGGCGGCGAGACCGGTCCTGCGGGGCTCGCGCCGGGCGACCTGATCGGCCCCTATCGCCTCGAGCGTCTGCTTGGCCGCGGCGGCATGGGCGAGGTCTGGCTCGCCGAGCGCGACGATGGGACCGTCAAGCGCAAGGTGGCGCTCAAGCTCCCGCACGTCTCGTGGTCGCCGGCGTTCGCCGAGCGCTTCGCGCGCGAGCGGGACATCCTCGCCTCGCTCGAGCATCCGCACATCGCGCGCCTGTACGACGCGGGCGTGGATCGGCAGGGACGCCCCTACATGGCCCTCGAGTACGTCGAGGGCAAGCCCCTCGACGCGTTCTGCCGCGAAGGCGCGCGCGGCGTCGACGCGCGCCTGCGCCTTCTCCTGCAGGTCGCCGACGCGGTCGCCTTCGCGCACAGCCGGCTCGTCCTCCATCGCGACTTGAAGCCCGGCAACATGCTGGTCACCGCCGACGGCAACGTGCGCCTGCTCGACTTCGGCATCGCCAAGATGATGGAGGGCGACGCGGCGCACGAGACCGCGCTCACGCGCGTCGGCGGCCGCGCGTTGACGCTCGACTACGCGAGCCCCGAGCAGATCCGCGGCGAGCCGCTCGGCACGGCCAGCGACGTGTACTCATTGGGCGTGGTCGCTTTCGAGATCCTGGCCGGAGGCCGGCCGTATCGCCTGAGACGCGGCAGCGCTGCGGAGCTCGAGGAGGCGATTACCTTCGACGATGCTCCGCTCGCAAGCGAGGTCGCGCAGGATGCGTCGGTGAAGCGGCGCCTGCGCGGCGATCTCGACGCGATCCTCCAGCAGGCGCTGCGCAAGGACCCCGCCGCACGCTATTCGGGCGTAGCTGCACTCGCCGAGGACGTCGAGCGGCATCGGCGCGGCGAACCCGTGCTCGCGCGGCCCGACACCGCGGGCTATCGCCTGCGCAAGTTCGTTGCCCGTAACCGGATCGCGGTCGGCGCTTCGGCGGCGGTACTGGTCGCGGTGATCGCCGGCGCCGGCGTCGCGCTGTGGCAGGCTTCGGTCGCGCGCGCGCAGACCGCGGAAGCGCAAGCGCAGGCCGCGCTCGCGAAGAAGGAGGCGCAGCGCGCGCAGGCGGTGCAGGGCTTCCTGACCGATCTCTTCCGCCGCAACACGCACCAGCAGGCGGACCCGCTCCAGGCGCAGAAGCTCACTGCGCGCGAGCTGCTCGACATCGGCGCGGCGCGGGTCACCGATGCCCTCAAGGACTCGCCCGAGAGCGAGATCACGGTGCTCAACACGCTCTCCGATATGTACATACAGTTGGGCTTGCGCGAGAAGGCCATCGCGTTGCAGCGGCGCAGCGTGGAGGTGGCTCGGCGCGTGCACGGACCCGCCGACCCGGGACGCGCCGACGCGATCCTGAGCTACGCCACCACGCTGCAGGAGCGCATCCAGCGCAGCGAGATCCCCGCGCTTCTCGCCGAAGCGAAGGCAACGCTCGACGCCGCAGGCGAGACCAAGACGTTCCTGCGCGGCGCGCTGCTCATGGAGACGGCGCGTTACAACAAGCACGACGCGTACCCCGTCGCCCGCGACTCCGCCGACAGCGCGGTGGCGTTCTTTCGCGAGTTCCATCCCAAGCGCGCGTCACTGGTGACGTGCTACAGGCTCGCGGGCCAGGCCCGGATGCAGGCGCGCGACTTCGCGCAGGCCGAGGTCCAGTTCCAGGCGGCCGTCGACACCGCGCGGCTGCGAGGTCCTGCCGCGCCGGCATGGCTCGTGGGCAGCCTCACCGACCTCGGTGAGTCCCAGTTGATGCAGATGAAGTTCGCGGCCGCCGAGACGAGCCTTCGGGAAGCGCTCGCGCATTCGCTCAAGGTGAACGGCGAAGCGCATCGTGAAACGTGGAACACGAAGCTCAAGCTCGCCAACCTGCTGCTCACGACTGGCCGCACCGAGGAAGGGCTCGCGCTGCAGGCGGACGTCCGGTCGGCCGTTGCCCAGGAACCGGGACAGGCGGATGCGGCGTTCCACGCCAACGCGGAATTCTTCCTCGGCGTCACCGCGCTCGCGCGCGGGCGCCCGCAGGATGTCGTCGACATGCTCGTTGCCGACGTCGAGATGATGCGCACCTCGTACCCGCAGTCCATGCCGCGCGCCGCGTCGGAACTCGCTCTCGCCGAGACGCTGGTTGCCCTCGGCCGTCTCGACCAAGCCCGCAACATGCTCGCGATGGCGATCGCGCACCGCAGGGAGGGCCTGGGCGGTGCCGGCGATTCCTCCGCCTGGCTTCCCTACTGGCGGGTCGAAGCGCGGCTCGCGCGTGCCGAGGGCGATGCGCAGGCCGCGCTGGCCACGCTCGACAAGGCCCCGCAGGATGTCCTCGCGCGAAGCGACCTGGAGGCCGTGGCGATCGAGATCGAGCGCTCGCACGCGCTGCGCCTTGCGCAACGCAACGAAGACGCCGCGCAGGCCGCAACGCGCGCGCTCGCGGCGCTCGCCTCGATACCGCCGCCTTCCACATTGCCGCAACGCGAGGCCGCCGCATGGGAGGCGCTGGGCGCCGCGGAGGTTGCCCTCGGGCATCGCGACGGGGCGCGCGCGGCTTACGCGCGCGCGGTGGCGCTGCGCCGTACGCACGACGCCAGGGACAGCGTGTGGCTCGCGGAGGATGAGCGGACGCTCGGGTCGCTCGGCAAGCCCGTGGGGAAATCGCTCGCCGCCGCGCGCTGACCCTTACTTCACCCGGACGCTGCCCTTCATCCCGGTCTCGTAGTGCCCGGGGATGAGGCACGCGTACTCGAACGTGCCCGCGCGATTGAAGCGCCACACGATCTCCCCCGACTTGCCCGCATCGAGGTGCACCATCGACGGAGCGGCGTGCACGTGATGGTGGTCGTGTGGAGCGCCGGCCGCCATCTTCTTCATCGCCTGCGCGTGACGGTCGATCTCCTTCTTCGTGCCGAGCACGAGTTCGTGTGCCATCGCGCCCTTGTTCACGACGACGAGGCGCACGGTCTCACCCAGCTTGACGTCGATGGCCGCGGGCGCGAAGCGCATGTCGTCGGTCATGTCGATCGTGATCGTGCGTGCGACGTTGGAAGAGTCGCCTTCGATCCCGAACCCCGTCTGCGTGGCGCCCGATGCGTGCGAAGCGGACAGCGCGAGAAGCGCGGCGGCCGCGACGAGCGCAAGCCTCACTGGATCCTGGCGAGGATGCCGTCGAGCTCCTCGAGCGTGTTGTAGCTGATCACGAGCCGGCCCGTGCCATTGCGCCCGGGTTCGATGCGCACCTTGGCCCCAAGCTTCTCGGCAACTTCGGTCTCCAGACGCGCCGTGTCGGCGTCGCGCGGCGCGGCCGTGCGGCGCGCGGCACGCTGCGCGGGATTGATGAGGGTGCCGACGAGCTTCTCGGTTTCGCGCACGGAAAGACGCTCGTCGACCACGCGCGCCGCAGCACCGCCCTGCTGCGCCACCGGCAGCGCGAGCAGCGCGCGCGCGTGGCCCATCTCGAGCGCACCCTGCATCAGGTAACCCTGCACGGGCTTGGCGAGCTGCGTGAGGCGCAGGAGATTGGAGACCGCGCTGCGTGAGCGGCCGATCGCCTTGGCCACCGCATCGTGCGTGAGGCCGAATTCCTCGACGAGGCGAGCGAGGCCCAGCGCCTCCTCCAGCGGATTCAAGTCCTCGCGCTGGATGTTC
>CAZIZD010000229.1:0-7453 GCA_964543615.1 uncultured Alcaligenaceae bacterium
GCGCGGCGCACGGCATTGATCCCGTACGTCACGACGGGCGATCCGTCGCTCGCCTCGACGCTGCCGATCATGCAGTCTCTCGTGCGCGGAGGCGCCGACATCATCGAGCTCGGCGTGCCGTTCTCCGATCCGATGGCCGACGGGCCGGTGATCCAGCGCGCGTCCGAACGCGCGCTCGCGCAGCACGTGTCGCTCTCGGACGTGCTCGACGTCGTTGCACAGTTCCGCATGTCCGACGCGGCAACGCCCGTCGTGCTCATGGGCTACGCCAATCCCATCGAGGCGATGGGGGTCGATGCCTTCGCCGATCGCGCGAAGACGGCGGGCGTGGACGGCGTGCTCGTCGTCGACTATCCGCCCGAGGAAGCCACCGAGTTCGCGAAGGTCATGCACGCGCATGGCATCGCGCCCATCTTCCTGCTCGCGCCCACCACTCCCGAGGAACGCATCGAGGAAGTCGCGCAGTTCGCGCGCGGCTACGTCTACTACGTCTCGCTCAAGGGCGTGACCGGCGCGGCTCACCTCGACACCGCCGACGTCGCGCGCAAGCTCACCGAGATCCGCCGGCACGTGAAGCTGCCCGTGGGCGTGGGCTTCGGCATCCGCGATCCCGAGAGCGCGCGCGCCATAGCGGCGCACGCCGACGCCGTGGTGATCGGCAGCCGCATCATCCAGGAAATCGAGAGCGGTCCCGCGGCCGAGGCGGCCTCGCGCGCCGGCGCGTGGCTTGGTACTATTCGCACGGCATTGGACACAAGGGCTTGAAATCGAGATGACGTGGTTGCAGAAGCTGTTGCCGCCCCGCATCAAGCGCACGCCGGGCGAGCGCCGCAATCCTGTCCCGGAAGGGCTGTGGGTCAAGTGCCCCGCCTGCGAGGCCGTGCTCTACCGCACCGACCTCGAGAACAACCTCTACGTCTGTCCCAAGTGCGCGCATCACTCGCGCGTCGCGGCACGCGAGCGCATCGAGCAGCTCCTCGATCCCGAAGGCCGCTTCGAGATCGGCTCGGAAGTCGTGCCGGTCGACAGCCTCAAGTTCAAGGACCAGAAGAAGTATCCGGATCGCCTTGCCGCGGCGCTCGAAGCGACCGGCGAGACCGACGCGCTGGTCGTCATGCAAGGGAGCGTGAAGAGCGTCCCGCTCGTGCTGGCGGCGTTCGAGTTCGAGTTCATGGGCGGATCGATGGGCTCGGTCGTGGGCGAGCGCTTCGCGCGCGGCGTGCGCGTCGCGTACGACAACCGCGTGCCGTTCGTGTGCGTGTCCGCTTCGGGCGGCGCGCGCATGCAGGAAGGCGTCAACTCGCTGTTCCAGATGGCGAAGACCACCGCGGTCCTGCAAGAGCTCAACAAGGCGCGCCTGCCGTTCGTGTCGATCCTCACCGATCCGACCATGGGCGGCGTGTCTGCGTCGTTCGCGTTCGTCGCCGACCTCGTCATCGCCGAGCCCGGCGCGCTGATCGGATTCGCTGGGCCGCGCGTCATCGAGCAGACGGTGCGCGAAAAGCTCCCCGAAGGATTCCAGCGCGCCGAGTTCCTGATGGAGAAGGGTGCCCTCGATCTCATCGTCGATCGCCGCCAGCTGCGCGACGAACTCGCGCGTTTGCTCGCGCTGCTCACGCGCCAGCCTGCGCCGACGACCTGATGATCGCCGGACGTGGGGCGGGCGTGAGCCCGCCTGCATGTGCCGCGGCGGGCTGAAGCCCCCCACGAGAGCTCGCGAAACGTGCCTCGTCCCGCCACCCTGCAAGGCTGGCTCGCCTACCTCGAAACGCTGCATCCCAAGACCATCGCGCTCGGCCTCGACCGCGTGCGCGACGTGCTGGGGCGCCTCGGCATCCGCATCGCATGTCCAGTCGTCACGGTGGGCGGCACCAACGGCAAGGGATCGACCTGCGCCATGCTGGAGTCAATCTACCGGTGCGCGGGCTACGCGACCGGCCTCTACGCCTCGCCGCATCTTCTTCGCTACAACGAGCGCGTGCGCCTGCGCGGCGAGGAGGCGAGCGACGAGGCGCTGGTCGAGGCGTTCAACGCCGTCGAGGATGTGCGCGACGGCGTGGCGCTCACCTACTTCGAGTTCGGCACCCTCGCCGCACTGTGGATCTTTGCGCGCGCGCGCCTCGACGTGCTCGTGCTCGAAGTGGGGCTCGGCGGCCGTCTCGACGCCGTGAATGCGATCGACGCCGACGTTGCCGTGCTCACGAGCATCGGCATCGATCACGTCGACTACCTCGGTCCGACACGCGAGCACATCGGCCGCGAGAAGGCAGGCATCTTTCGCGCGGGGCGGCCCGCGATCTGCGGCGATCGCGATCCTCCGGCGGCGGTCGAGGCCGTCGCACGTGAAACCGGTGCGAAGCTCCTCGTCCTCGGGCACGACTACGACTACGCGGACGAGCGCACGCAGTGGCGCTTTCGCGGCCCGCGCGGGGAGCGCTACGGGCTGCCCGTTCCCGCGTTGCGCGGACGCTATCAGCTGGGCAACGCCGCCACCGCGCTCACCGCCATCGATCTCCTGCGGGACCGGCTTCCCGTAAACGCGCAGTCCGTGCGCGAGGGCTTGCTCACCGTTGCGCTCGCGGGCCGCTTCGAGGTGCTGCCGGGGCGGCCCACGATCGTGCTCGACGTCGCGCACAATCCGCACGCGGCGCGCGCGCTCGCCGATGCGCTCGGCTCGATGGGATTCCATCCGCGGACGATCGCCGTTTGTGCGATGCTCGCCGACAAGGACCCGGAAGGCGTCATCGATGCGCTGCGTGCGCGCGTCGATCTGTGGTACGTGGCCGGCCTGCCAGGAAGCCGCGGAGGCGGACCCGAGCGCATGCGCGACGCGCTGCACGCGGCGGGCGTCGCGCGCGAGGATGTGCGCACGTTCGACGACGTCCCGAGCGCTTTCCGCGCAGCGCGCGGGGTCGCGGGCGAGGCTGATAGAATCATCGCATTCGGATCCTTTCTCACCGTGGCCGCGGCCCGCGCGGCCGCTGCGTAAACGTCAACCACCGCAAGTCACCCCCACCGATTCCCCGACGCAATGGCCGCCTCCGACGACGCGAACCTCGACGAATTGCGGCGACGCGCTCGCCGCCGCCTGGTCGGGGCGATCGTCCTCGCACTGGCGGTCGCGGTCTTCGTGCCCATGCTGCTCGAGAGCGATCCCAAGCCGCTCGGCGAGGATGTCTCGGTGAAGATACCGCCCGTGGACGACGGCAAGTTCGTCAACCGGCTGAACGACAAGGGCAAGGGGGAAGCGCCCAGGACGGCGGCAAAGGCGGAGCCGAAGGCGGAAGCGCCGAAGGTCGCCGCGGAGCCGCCCAAGGCCGACGCGCCGAAGGAAGAGCCCGCGAAGACCGAGGCACCGAAAGACACGCACAAGGAGCCGCCGAAGGAACCGCCCAGGGAGCCCGCTAAGGAGACTCCGAAGGAGCCGTCGAAGGACGCCGCAAAGGAAGCTGCGAAGGACCCTGCGCCCGCGCCGCAAGTGGCCAAGGCCGCGCCGGAGCCCGCGCCTGCGCCGAAAGACGCACCTGCCAAGGATGCGCCGCCCAAGGAAGGTGCGGCGAAGGATGCGCCCTCGAAAGACGCAGCGGCGAAGGACACGCACGCCAAGGACGCCGGCGAATTCTCGGTGCAGGTGTTTGCGTTCTCCGACGACAAGGGCGCCAATTCGCTGGTCAACAAGCTCAAGGCCAAGGGATTTCCTGCGTACAGCGAGCCCGTCACCACGAGCCGCGGCACGCTCTGGCGCGTGCGGGTCGGTCCCTATCCCTCGCGTGACGGCGCCAACGCGGCGCGCGACAAGCTCAAGGGCGAGGGCTACAACGGCATCGTCGCCGCGGCGAAATAGGCGCGGCCATGACCTGGCTCGACATCGGCGTCATCGCGGTGGTGGCGCTCTCGACGTTCTTTGCGTTCATCCGCGGCTTCACGCGCGAGCTGATCGCGCTCCTCACCTGGATCTTCGGCGTGGTCGCGGGGATCACCTTCTCGCCCAAGGTCGCGTCCTGGCTTCCCGAGTTCGGCGCGAACGAGGCCGTGCGCTACATCCTCGCGTTTGCCCTGATCCTCGTCGCGGCGCTGGTCGCGGGCGCGCTTGTTGCATGGCCCCTGCACAGCGTGATCAAGAAGTCGGGACTCGGATTCGTCGATCGCTTTCTCGGTGCGCTGTTCGGCATCGCGCGCGGCGCGCTGCTGGTGGTGGCCTTCGCGCTCGTCGCAGGATTGACTTCGCTGCCGAGGCAGGATTGGTGGCAGAATGCCGCGCTTGCGCCGGCGCTTGCCGCGGCGGCGCTCGCAGCGGCGCCGTGGTTGCCCGAGAAGTGGGCGCAAGGGCTTGATTTTTCTAGGCAAGGCCGCACCTTACCGAAGGCGGTCGAACCGAAGGCGTAGGGGCAAAATCGCATGTGCGGGATCGTCGGCGTGGTGGCGCACACGCCAGTCAACCAGATGTTGTACGACGGGCTGCTCCTGCTGCAGCATCGCGGGCAGGATGCCGCGGGCATCGTCACGAGCGAAGGCCCGGTCTTCCACATGTACAAGGGTCCGGGTCTCGTGCAGAACGTGTTCCGCACGAGGAACATGCGCGACCTCACGGGGCAATCCGGCATCGCGCACTGCCGCTATCCCACCGCGGGCTCCGCGTTCTCGGAGCTCGAGTCGCAGCCGTTCTACGTCAACTCGCCCTTCGGCATCACGCTCGGCCACAACGGCAATCTCACCAACAGCGAGGCGCTGAAGCGCGAGCTGTGGGAGCTCGACTTCCGTCACGTCAACACCAATTCCGACAGCGAGGTGCTGCTCAACGTGCTGGCGCTCGAGCTCGAGCGCGCGGCGCAGCATCATCGCCTCGATCCGGACGCGATCTTCCGCGCGGTGGCGGGCGTGCACAAGCGTTGCCGCGGCGCGTACGCGGTGGTTGCGATGATCGCGGGCTACGGATTGCTCGCGTTCCGCGATCCGTACGGCATCCGTCCGCTCATCGTGGGCAAGAACGAGGCGATGGGCGGCACCGAGTGGGTCTGCGCGTCGGAGTCGGTCGCGATCGAGCCGCTCGGTTTCCACGTCGTGCGCGACGTGGCGCCCGGCGAGGCCATCTTCGTCGACATCGCGGGACAGTTCCATGCGCGGCAGTGCGCGCAGAACGCGTCGCTCAATCCCTGCATCTTCGAGTTCGTGTATCTCGCGCGTCCCGACTCCGTGATCGACGGCACGTCGGTGTACGAGGCGCGTCTCAACATGGGCGGGGCGCTCGCCGACAAGATACGCCGCATGCCCGAGGCGCAGGACATCGACGTCGTCATCCCGATTCCCGACTCGAGCCGGCCGTCCGCGCTGGAGCTCGCCAACCGCCTCGGCCTCAAGTACCGCGAAGGGTTCGTGAAGAACCGCTATATCGGGCGCACGTTCATCATGCCGGGCCAGGCGATGCGCAAGAAGAGCGTGCGCCAGAAGCTGAATCCGGTCGGCATCGAGTTCAAGGACAAGGTCGTGCTGCTGGTCGACGATTCCATCGTGCGCGGCACCACGTCGCGCGAGATCGTGACCATGGCGCGCGAGGCCGGTGCGCGCAAGGTTTACTTCGCGTCGGCGGCGCCGCCGGTACGCTATGCCAACGTGTACGGCATCGACATGCCGAATCAGCACGAGCTCGTGGCCACCGGCCGCACGGAAGCCGAGATCGCACGCGAGATCGGCGCCGATCTCCTGATCTACCAGGAGCTGGAAGCGCTCAAGGACGCGGTCCGCAAGGCCAATCCACGGCTCACCAACTTCGAGGCGTCCTGCTTCGACGGCAAGTACATCACCGGCGACATAACCGCCGATTACCTTTCCAATCTCGCCATGGAGCGCGACGAGGCGCGCGGGCAGGCAGAAGCGGACCTGCTGGAAGAGGAAAAGGCGACCTGACCGTCCTTCGCTAGCGGACCGCGAAGAGCTCCACCGCGGCTCCGATGCCCTTCAAAGTCGCCGGCCCCAGGCCTTCGGTGACGAATCCCGTGCCGAGCGCATCCCGCGTGGACCTGTCCACGAGGATCGGCACGCCCGCGACCTTGGTGTGCGACTCGATGCGCGAGGCGAGATTGACGATGTCGCCGATGCACGTGTAGGTGGCGCGCGCCTTGGTGCCCGCGTAGCCCGCGATCATCTCGCCCGACGCGATGCCGACTCCGACGCGGATGGGCGCCCGCCCGAGCGCCTTGCGCTCCTCGTTGAACAGCGCGATGAGGTCGATCATCTCCTTCGCGGCGCGCACCGCCTGCGCCTCGTGGTCGGGCAGTGCGAGTGGCGCGCCGAACACCGCCATCAGGCCGTCGCCGATCATGAGCGTGACGATCCCGCCGTGCTCGCTGATCGCGTCGAACATGAGCGCGTAATAGTTGTTGAGGAGCTCGATCGTCTCCTCGGGCGGCTGCGATTCGGCGAGAGGCGTGAAGTCGCGGATGTCGACGAACATCACCGACGCGCGCACGCGGCGCCCGCCGATGGCGAATCCCGACTGCTCCAGATCGGCCGCCACCTCGGGCGCGGCGAAGCGCTTCAGCATTTCCTTTTGCTGGTCGCGCAGGCGCTTCTTCTCGAGGCTCGCGCCGATGCGCGCCTTGAGCAGCACCGGGTTCACCGGCTTGTGCAGGTAGTCTTCCGCGCCGAGCTCGATGCAGCGCACGACGCTGCCAATTTCCTCCAGCGCCGACGTCACGATGACCGGGACGTCGCGCAGCGCGGGGTCGCGCTTCATCTCGGCGAGGACGCCGAAGCCGTCCACTTCGGGCATCTCCATATCGAGCAGCACGAGCTCGAAGCGCCCGGCGCGCAGGCGCTCGAGCGCGACGCGGCCGTTCTCCGCCGTCGTCACCGCATGTCCCATGAGCTCGAGATTGCGCACGAGCAGGAGCCGGTTGACCTTGTTGTCCTCGGCGACGAGGAGCCGCGCGCTGTCACTCATCGCGCAGCTTCTTCAAGTCGGCCGCCACGCGCAGGTACTCGGCCTCGATGGGAGCGAGCGCCGCGGGGCCGCGCGCCTTCACTGCGGCCACGCCCGAGAGCTCGAGCTCCTTGGCGAGGTTGCCGAGATTGAGCGCGCCGAACGTGTTGCCGTTGGACTTGAGCGAGTGCGCAGCGCGGCGAAAGCGATCGGCCTCGCCGCTGGCGAGCGCCTCGCGCAGGTCGGATAGCATGCCCGGCGCCTCGGTGAGGAAAGTGTCGATGAGCTCGCGCACGAACTATCCACCGGTGGTGTCGCGCAGTGCGGAGAAAACCTCGCCGTCGATGGTCGTTGTCGTCATGTTCTAGGTCTCGCGGGGTTGAATCCGTGCGAGCGCCTCCACCAGCGCGTCGACACGAATTGGTTTCGTCACGTAATCGTCCATGCCCGCTTCGAGGCACATCTCGCGGTCGCCCTGCATCGCGTTGGCGGTCATCGCGACGATGCGCGGGCGCGCACCGTCGGGAAAGCGTG
>CAZIZD010000230.1:0-7394 GCA_964543615.1 uncultured Alcaligenaceae bacterium
AGTACTCGCGCACGTACGCGCCGTTCTTGCTCTTGAACGTCTGGTACTCGCCGTCTACGCACTCCATCATGCGCCGCATGAGGATTCCCTTCTTGTCGCGCGCGAAGAGCGCGTCCCAGTGCGTGCCCCAGATCACCTTGATCACGTTCCAGCCGGCGCCGCGGAAGTCGCTCTCGAGCTCCTGGATGATCTTGCCGTTGCCGCGCACCGGTCCGTCGAGGCGCTGCAGGTTGCAGTTGATCACGTAGATCAGGTTGTCGAGGTTCTCGCGCGAGGCCATGCCGATGGCGCCCATCGACTCGGGCTCGTCCATCTCGCCGTCGCCCATGAACGCCCACACCTTGCGGCCTTCGGTTTGCGCGAGGCCGCGGTCCTGCAGGTATTTCATGAAACGCGCCTGGTAGATCGCCATCAGCGGGCCGAGCCCCATCGACACCGTGGGGAACTGCCAGAAGTTCGGCATGAGCCACGGATGCGGATACGACGAGATGCCGCGGCGATCGACTTCCTGGCGGTAGTTGTCGAGCTGCTCTTCCGTGAGCCGCCCGAGCATGAACGCGCGCGCGTACACGCCGGTGGCGGAGTGTCCCTGGAAGAACACGAGGTCTCCCGACTGCTCTTCGGTCGATGCGCGCCAGAAGTGGTTGAAGCCAACGTCGTACAGATCGGCCGCGGACGCGAAGCTCGCGATGTGACCGCCGACGTTGGTGTGCTTGTTGGCGCGCAGCACCATCGCCATCGCGTTCCAGCGCACGTAGGCACGGATGCGCGCCTCGATCTCGGGGTCGCCCGGAATACGCACCTGCTGGTCCACCGGGATCGTGTTGATGTACGCGGTGTTGGCGGAAAACGGCAGATACGCGCCGCGCTGGCGCGCCGCCTCGATGAGCTTCTCGATGAGCTCGTGCGCGCGGTCCGGCCCCTCCACGGCCAGCACCGCGTGGAGGGCGTCCAGCCACTCCTGGGTCTCTTGGGGATCGGGATCGCGTTTCTGGGCGTCCATCGTCATGTCCTCCTTTGGGGCGGCTAATTTACCATCTGATGGAATTGATTTCCATATTCATCGCCGGGCAAGCACGAGCGCGGCAAGGCCGCTGGCGGCGGCGCAGGCGAGGAAGCCCACCCGGTAGCTGCCGGTGGCACCCACGATCGCGGCGAAGACCACCGGTCCCAGCATGACGCCCGAGAACGTGAGGAACCCCGAGGCGCCGACCATCGATCCCGCGGCGCCAGGCGGGGCGCGGCGCGCCACCTCCGACACCTGGACACCGTTCCATCCGATGGCACTTGCCCCGTACACCACCGTGATTGCCAGGAGCAGCACGGCTGGCCACCCAGGCCCCGATGCCGCGAGCGCCACGCCGCTCGCGCACGCGATGGCCCCGATGAGCGCCAGCACCCGGATAGCTTGCCGGGTGCGGTCGGCCACTGCGCCCCAGAACAGGCGGCCTGGCACGGCAGCCACTGACGCGCAAGTGAGCGCTAACCCCGCGGCAATGACGTTCCAGCCGATGGCGTCCGCGAAATAGACCACGAGGAAGGTCGACAGGCACGACTGGATCGCCGCGTAGACCGCTCCGGTGAGGGAAAGCTTGAGAATTGCCGGTGAGCGGAAGATGAGGCGCAGCGGCGCGAAGATCGCCGACAGAGAGAGCACTTTGCGCCCGGGGTTGCGCAGGTCGAGCGCCCGCCGCGTCGGCTCCGCGCCCAGGACCACCATCACACCCAGCCCTGCCGCCGCCAGGAAGGCGAACCGCCAGCCCACGGCCAGCGCCAGCGACGGCATCACAGCGCCCGCCAGCGCGGCGCCCGCCGGGACGCCCGTCTGCTTGATCGAAAAGGTAAGGGCCATGCGATCGGGAGGCGTGGTGCGGGCCAGAAGTTCCGAGGACGCCGCAGTTATCGGCCCGTAGCCCAGCCCCATCAGCACGGCCGCCCCGATCAGGAGGACTGCCGCGGCGGAGGGCACGACGGCGATCAGCGCGAGGCCGCCCATGGACAGCAACACCGCGGCCTGCGACACCCGGATCGCCCCGAACCGCGCGATGAACTCGCCGCCGGCGAGACTGCCCGCCATCGCGCCCGCGTACACGAGCCCCACGAACACGCCGATGAGCGACGGTGCGATGCCCAGGTCCCGGGCGAGGATCGGGGCGAGAACCGCCGGCGCGGTCGCCACGAAGGCCACGTAGATCTGAATGGTCAGCGTCGCGGCGAGCGCGACGAATGCGTCGTTCCGCTCGCTCAATTCGAAACGACCAATCCGCCGGGTGTGGCGATCGCATGGACGCGAAGGTCGTGCGGCGCGGCGGGCACGGCCTCGACCAGTTGCACGTCGAAGGCCCCGGCGATCCTCGGCACGTGCGGCGGCAGCAGGGGGAGCAGGCGGTCGTAGTAGCCGCCACCGTACCCCAGCCGTCCTCCCCACCGGTCGAAGGCGACGCCCGGGACGAGGACCCAGTCGACCTCCATGGGGTCGACGAGCGGTGTCGAAGGTACCGGTTCGGCGATGCCCCGGTAGCCCGCCCGGATCTGCCACGCCGGCTCGTTCACGAGGTGCAGGCCGAGCATGCGCGTCGCCTCGTCCACGCGCGGCAGCACGACACCGCGACCGCGCGCGAGGCATGCCTCGAACAGCGGGCGCGTGTCCCACTCGGTGCGGAAGGGGAGCGTGAGGAGCGGCATGCGCGCCTGCCCAAAGGAGGGTAATGCCACGACGCGCTCGACGATGGCTTTCGAGGCAGCCGCGCGCGATGCGGGATCGAGGGCGTCGCGCGCGGCGAGCACGCGCTCGCGCAGCGCGCGCTTTGCCTCGCGCAGCGCGGGACCGGAAAGCGCGCTCGTGTCGTGCGTCGATTCCATCGGGACCCTCCATGGTAAGCGGTCCGGAGCGCTTTGCGCGTCACTTATAATGCCGCGTCCACGCCCGCGAGCCTTGCGCGATGCAGCACGAGGCCGCCTTTGAGAAGGCATCCATGAAGAACTCGTTCCAGTTCCACCGCGAGCGCCGCGCGGCGATCCTCGCTTCCATGCGCGCACACAGCGGCGGCGGCTTGGCGCTCGTGCCCACCGCGCCCGAAGCGGTGCGCAATCGCGACGCGCTCTACCCGTATCGTCCGGACAGCTACTTCTACTACCTCACGGGCTTTCCGGAACCCGAGGCCGTCATCGCGCTGGTCGCGACACCCGACGGCGACCGCCACATCCTGTTCTGCCGCGAGAAGAACGAGGAGCGCGAGATCTGGGACGGCTTTCGCTACGGCCCGGACGCCGCGCGCGAGATCTTCGGGTTCGACGAGGCGTATCCCATCGGCGAGCTCGATGCGAAGATGCCCGACCTCGCGTCGGACCGGCCCGCGATCCACACGCCGCTCGGCCTCTACGAGCCGTGGGACCGGCGCATCACGGGCGTCCTCAACGAAGTGCGCGCACGCGTGCGCACCGGCGTGTCGGCGCCGGACGAGGTGGTCGACGTGCGCGCCGCGCTCGACGACATGCGTCTCGTCAAGGATGCGCAAGAGGCGGACCTCATGCGCCGTGCCGGTGCGATCAGCAGCGAGGCCCACCGTCGCGCGATGGCCCGCACGCGGCCCGGATGGTACGAGTACCAGGCGGAAGCCGAGCTCGTGCACGAATTCCTGCGCGCGGGCGCGCTGGCGGTCGCGTATCCCTCGATCGTGGCCTCCGGCCCCAATGCGTGCGTGCTCCACTATCGAGACAACAACCGGCAGATGAGCGACGGCGAGCTGCTGCTGATCGACGCCGGCTGCGAGTACCAGGGCTACGCTTCGGACATCACGCGCACGTTCCCGGTGAGCGGCAAGTTCACCGGTCCGCAGAAGGACGTCTACGAGCTCGTGCTCGCGTCGCAGCTCGCATGCCTCGACGCCATCAAGCCGGGCGTCGACTTCCACGAGTACCACACCGTGGCCGAGCGCGTGCTCGCGCAGGGCTACATCGACCTGGGCCTCTGCAAGGGCACTCTCGACGAGGTCCTCGAGAGCGGCAGCTACAAGCAGTTCTACATGCACCGTGCGGGGCACTGGCTCGGCATGGACGTCCACGACGCGGGGCTCTATCGCGTCAAGGGCGCCTCGCAGAAGCTGCGTCCGGGCATGGTGCTCACCGTCGAGCCGGGGACGTATATCCGGCCCGCGGACAACGTTCCGGAGGCGTTCTGGAACGTCGGCGTGCGCATCGAGGACGACGTCATGGTGACGGCCGGTGGACACGAGAACCTGACCGCCGCCACGCCCAAGACGGTGGCCGAGGTCGAGGCTGCCTGCACGCGATAGGTGCACGCTACCTCGCAGAGCACCGATGGTCGCCGGAGACACTTCGCTCGCTGACGTCGCGATCGTAGGCGCCGGCCCCGTCGGCGGCGCGCTCGCGCTCGCCCTCGCGCGCAGTGGCCTGTCGGTCGTGGCTCTCGACGCGCGCGCGGCCGGTACCACGACGCGCGGCGACCGCTCGCTCGCGATCTCGCACGGCGGGCGGCTCATCCTCGAGCGGCTAGGTATCTTCGCGCGCCTCGCCGCGGTCGCAGGCGCGGTCACGCCCATCGCGCGCGTCGATATCTCGCAGGCGCGCGCGTTCGGCACCGCGACGCTCGACGCCGACGAGCAGGGCCTGCCGGCGCTGGGGTACGTCATCTCGTATCGCGCCCTGCAGGCGGCCATCGACGATGCGCTCGCGGGAACGCGGACCGCGATTCGATACGGCAGCGAAGCGACGCGCGTGACCGGCGGTCCAGAGCACGCGGAGATCGCGATCGACGATGCGACCACGCTGCGCGCGCGGCTGGCGGTCGTGGCCGATGGAACGGGCGCGGTCGTGCAGGGGATA
Organism: uncultured Alcaligenaceae bacterium; assembly: GCA_964543615.1. GTDB lineage: Bacteria > Pseudomonadota > Gammaproteobacteria > Burkholderiales > Casimicrobiaceae > VBCG01. The sequence continues at coordinate 4,846 of CAZIZD010000230.1, forward strand.
TCGCGCAGGCGGCGCGACTACGGCCAGGTCGCGCTGATCGCGAAGATCCGCACCGCATCGCCTCACGATGGCGTGGCCTACGAGCGCTTCACGCCGGGCGGCCCCGTGGCATTGCTCCCCGAGCACGACCGCTACGGGCTCGTCTGGACGATGACGCCCGAGGGCGCGGCCGCCGCGATGCAATGGAGCGACGAGCGGTTCCTGCGCGAGCTCTCGGCGCATTTCGGTGCGCGCCGGTCGGACTTCATCGGGGTCGCGGAGCGCAAGTCCTTTCCTCTCGCGCTCGAGTTCGCGCAGCCGGCCGTCGCGGCGCGCGCGGTTCTCGTCGGCAATGCAGCGCAGTCGCTGCATCCCGTTGCCGGGCAAGGCTTCAACCTGGGTCTGCGCGACGCGTACGAGCTCTCGCTCGAGATCGGGCGCGCGTCACCGTCGAGCCTGGGCTCTCACGCCATGCTCGCTCGGTACGCCGCGCGCCGACGCATCGACCGCTACGCCGGCATCGCGTTCACCCACGGCCTCACCAGCGTGTTCGCGCCCGACGGCGCGCTCTTCGCCTGGCCGCGCGGCCTCGCGCTCACGGCGCTCGACATGCTTCCCTTCGCCAAGCGCGCGTTCACGCGGGCCATGCTGTTCGGCATGTCCTGAACGCGCGTTCGCTTTTCTCGCGCGCGCGAAGCGCGCAGCGTCGCCATCGTCCATCCTGGCGTGCGTGACACCGGCGCAAAGCCGGTATAATCGTCGCGACGTTCTCCCGCTTTTCCGCTCTCCATCTCCTTCCATCCTCCGTTCCCGAGCATGCGCATCGGTCCTCACGCATTGCCGAACAACCTCGCGGTTGCGCCCATGGCGGGCGTCACCGACAGGCCGTTCCGCATGCTGTGCAGGAAGCTCGGTGCGGGCTACGCGGTGTCGGAGATGGTCGCGTCCAATCCCGCGCTCTACGGCACCAGCAAGTCGCGGCGCCGCGTCGATCACGCGGGCGAGCCCGCGCCCATTGCGGTGCAGATCGCAGGCGCCGAGCCTTCGATGATGGCCGAGGCCGCACGCTACAACGTCGCGCGCGGCGCGCAGGTCATCGACATCAACATGGGGTGCCCGGCGAAGAAGGTGTGCAACGCGGCGGCGGGTTCCGCGCTGCTCGCCAACGAGCCTCTCGTCGGGCGCATCGTTGAGGCTGTGGTGGCCGCCGTCGACGTGCCCGTCACGCTCAAGATCCGCACGGGCGCGCATCCGGGCGCGCGCAACGCGCTCGCCATCGCGCGCATCGCGCAGGAGGCCGGCATCGCTGCGCTCACGGTGCACGGCCGCACGCGCGCGTGCGCGTTCGTCGGCGCGGTGGAGTACGACACCATCGCGGCGGTGAAGCGCGCGGTGTCGATACCGGTCATCGCCAACGGCGACATCGCGACGCCGGAGGTCGCCATGGCCGTGCTCGCGCACACCGGCGCCGACGCCATCATGATCGGCCGGGCCGCGCAGGGCCGTCCGTGGATCTTCCGCGAGATCGCGCACTTCCTCGAGACCGGCCTGCGCCTGCCGCCGCCCACGGTCGCGGAGGCGCGCGAGCTCATCGCAGCACACCTCGCCGACCATTACACCTTCTATGGCGAGCACGCCGGCGTGCGCACCGCGCGCAAGCACCTGGGCTGGTACACCGAGTCGCTGCAGGGAGGCGGCGAATTCCGGCGCGCGATGTGCGCGGCGGAGAGCACGACGGCGCAATTCGCGGTCGTAATGGATTATTTCGGTGCGCTCGAAAAGCGTTTCGAGCGACTTCCGTATCGCGGCGCCGCCACGAGGGGCGCATGCGACGATACCTGGGCAGGGGAGGCCCTCGCAGCGTGACCACCAGAAAAACGCGCGTGAACGGCAGCAGCGAGATCGCAAGGAGCGTCGACCGCTCGCTCGACGAATATTTCAAGCGCCTCGACGGCGAGACTCCCACGGGCGTCTACGACATGGTGATCGGTCACGTCGAGCGCGCGCTGCTCGCGTCGATCATGACGCGCACGGACGGCAACCAGACGCAGGCCGCTGACATGCTTGGCATGAACCGCACGACGCTGCGCTCCAAGCTCGTCAAGCACAAGCTCGTATGAGCGCAAGCGTCGGAGGCCACTCGTGACGGCCAGGCAAGCGCTCCTTTCCGTCTCCGACAAGCGCGGCCTCGTCGAATTCGCGCGCGGCCTGCACGGGCTCGGCATCGCGCTCCTCTCCACCGGCGGCACGGCGCGCACGCTCGCGGACGCGGGCCTTCCCGTCACCGAGCCGACCGGCTCGATGATCGTCGATATAGGCGGCGGCACCACGGAAGTCGCAGTACTGTCGCTCGGCGGCATTGTCTATGCGAGAAGCGTGCGTGTCGGCGGCGACAAGATGGACGAGGCGATTATCTCCTACATTCGCCGCTATGCGAACCTGCTTATCGGCGAAACCACCGCCGAGCGCATCAAGAAGGAAATCGGCGCCGCCTGCGCGCCTGAAAACGGCGAAGGCAAGATGATTGAGATTAAGGGGCGCGACCTGATGAACGGCGTGCCCAAGGAAAT
>CAZIZD010000231.1:0-7322 GCA_964543615.1 uncultured Alcaligenaceae bacterium
TCTGGTCGCTCGAGACCTCGTAGAGCAGCTGCGCGGTGGTCCCCGAGTAGACGCCGATGACGCCGCCGAACTTCACGAAGTCGGTCGAGCGCGAGGGCGAGCCGGCTGCGACGTCGGGAAAGCCGTCGAGGTCGACGTCGCCGACGCCGAGCGTCGCGTAGCCGAAGCGGTCGCCGCTCTGCGTGCCGGTGCGCGACCAGATCGCCTGGCCGGTGGCGCCGGAGGACACCTGGATGCGGCCGAACGCGGTCGGGTTGGGCGCGCCGTCGTCCTTCAGGAACGGCGCGCCGATCGCGACGTCGGCGAAACCGTCGCCGTCGACGTCGCCCGCGGGCGCCGCAGCGGCGCCGAAGCGCTCGCCGTCGCGAATCCCGAGCGCGGTCCAGGTCGGCGTCTCGGCCGCGGCGGCCGCCGCGACGGCGCACGCGGCCAGCGCGAGCAGGTTCCTTCGTCCCATCGCTTACCTCCGCAGTCGAGGAACAGCAGCAGCGGTCGAGCGCGCGGGGACGGCCGTCGGGCGCGCGCTACAGGTCGAACTTCACGCCCTGGGCGAGGGGCAGTTCCGTTCCGTAGTTGATCGTGTTGGTCTGGCGGCGCATGTACGCTTTCCACGAGTCGCTCCCGGACTCGCGGCCGCCGCCGGTGTCCTTCTCGCCGCCGAACGCGCCGCCGATCTCGGCGCCGCTCGTGCCGATGTTCACGTTGCTGATGCCGCAGTCGCTGCCGCGCGCGGAAAGAAATGTCTCGGACTCGCGAAGATCGCGCGTGAAGATCGACGACGACAGGCCGTGCGCCGCGGCATTGTTGAGCGCGATGGCCTCTTCGAGTGTGCGATACGGCATGACGTAGAGGATAGGCGCGAACGTCTCGCGCAGCATGGTCGGGGTCTGCGCCGGCATCCGCGCGATCGCCGGCCGCACGTAGTGCGCGTCCGGCAGGATGTCCGCGAGCACGCGCTCGCCGCCGCTCACGCTGCCGCCTTCGTCACGCGCGGAGGCGAGGGCGCGTTGCATCGCATCGAACGCGGCCGCGTCGATCAGCGGGCCGACGAGCGTGCGCGGCTCGCGCGGATCGCCGATGCGGATGCCAGCGTACGTCGCGGCGAGTCTCCCGACGAACGACGCGTGGATGGACTCGTGCACGAAGAGCCTGCGCAGGCTCGTGCAGCGCTGGCCCGCCGTACCCACCGCGGCGAACACGATCGCGCGCAGCGCAAGATCGAGGTCGGCGCTGGGCGCGACGATGGCGGCGTTGTTGCCGCCGAGCTCCAGGATCGTGCGCTTGAACTGCCGGGCGCACGCCTCGCCGACCGCGCGTCCCATCGCCGTAGAGCCCGTCGCGCTGACGAGCCGCACGGCGGGATGCTCGACGATGCGCGCGCCCGCCTCGCGGCCGCCGGGCGCGAGCTGCGCCACGTCCTCGAACGACGCGTCGAATGCGCGCAGCGTGCGGCGCAGCAGAGCGTGTGCCGCCCATGCGGTGAGCGGCGTCTTCTCCGAGGGCTTCCACACCACGGCGTTCCCGCACACGAGGGCCAGCGCCGCGTTCCAGGCCCAAACCGCAACCGGAAAGTTGAACGCGGAGATGACGCCGCACACGCCGAACGGATGCCACGTCTCGATCATGCGATGGTCGGGCCGCTCGGAGGCGATCGTAAGCCCGTGCAGCTGCCGCGACAGGCCCACCGCGAAGTCGCAGATGTCGATCATCTCCTGCACTTCGCCCAAACCCTCCTGCAGGATCTTGCCCGTCTCGAGCGTCACCAGCATTCCGAGCGCGTCCTTGGCCTCGCGCAGCGCGTTGCCATACTGCCGGACGAGCTCCCCGCGGCGGGGCGCGGGGACTATCCGCCATCGATGCTGCGCGTCCACCGCCCGCTCGATGGCAGCGTCGAGATCGGCGCGCGTGCAGGAAGGAACGTGCGCCAGCGTGGCGCCGTCGATGGGCGATCGCGATACGAGGCCCGGGGCGCCGTCGAGGCGCGCCTCGCCGATGCCGAGGGAAGCGAGAAGGTCGTCGGGTCTCATGTCATGGGTCCGCGCGCAACGACTTGCCGTCGATGCGGTCGCGCCACGCCGGGAAGGGAGGGAGCTCTACGAGGCCGGGCATCACGCCCGGCATGATGCCATTGCGCCGGAGCTCACGCCGCTGCGGGCGTTCCCGACTCGCTTGCCACGGGTGCCCCCGGCGCGACGGCGGCCGCCATAGGCTCCGCGCGCGCCACGAGCGATGCGAGCACGCACGAGGCCATGCGGACCTCCATCGAATCGTGCCGCAGCGGCGCGACGATCGGAATGCGTGCGCCGAGGACGATGCCCGCCGCCAGAGCGTTCGACAGCGCGAGCATCGTGCGCAGGACCATGAGCGCGCTTTCCATCGTGGGCGCGATCAGGACGTCGGCGAGCCCGGCGATTTCCGATTTAACCCCTTTGGCGCTCGCCGCGTCGGGCGACAGCGCGCTGTCGGGCGTGAGCGGTCCGTCGATCACCGCCCCCGGGAAACGTCCTTGACGGCCCATCGAGACGAGCGCCACGGCATCGGTGGTGGAGCTGAACGCCGCGGCCGCCCCGTCCATCGCCGCGAGCAGGGCCACCTTGGGTGCGCCAATGCCGATCGCACGCGCAAGGTGGACGGTGTTGCGCACGATGTCGCGCTTGGCCGCGAGGTTGGGCGTCACGTTCATCTGCGCGTCGGCGAGCACGTACCCGCGCGGCTGGCTCGCGATGTCGACGAAGTAGGCGTGCGACAGGCGGCTCTCGGTGCGCAGTCCCGAGTCCTGCGCGGCCACCGGCCCGAGAAGGTCCTCGTTGGCGAGGCTGCCCTTCACGAACGCCGCGATCTTGCCCTGGTGAGCGAGCTCGATGGCCCTGGCGGTCGCGGCCCGCGGATCGTCGGAGGTGTCCACGATCGGCATGCGCGAGATGTCGAGTCCCGCCCTGTCGGCGGTGGCCCGGATGCGGCGCTCCGGGCCGATCAGGGTCGGGTCGATGTAGCCGGCGAAGGCGCCCGAGAAGGCCACCTGCAGGGCATCGCGATCGCACGGGAACACGATGCCGGCCGCGAGGGGCGGCTGCAGCCGGACGCGTTCGACGAGCTTCTGGAAATGGGGACGGGCAGGCATCGCGCCCACCCTGTCCGCCGCCGACGGCGATGTCAACGCCCCCCCGACGGAAGGCCGCGAACGGCGTCCGCCCGGTCGCTCGATGGCCATGCCTCTACCCCCCTCGGGGCCGGCGTCTGCGCGCTCAGCCCCGGCCGGATCCCTCCGGCCCGTCGTTCATTCTCGTTATATCGCCTGCAGCGTCTTGCGCAGGATCTCGCCCATCGTGTCCACATGCGAGCGGTCGGCGATGAGCGGCGGTGCAACGATGACGCAATCCCCGGTGGCTTTCAAGTGCATCCCGTTGTCGAACAGCTTCTTCTGGAAACGGTGACCGCGCGACCCGGGCGTCCCCTCGGGAACGATGTCGATCCCGGCGATCATGCCGTAGCCGCGAAGGTCGGCCACGGTGGGGATGTCGGCGAGCGAGAAGATCATGTCCTGGAAGTAGGGCGAAAGCTCGCGGCCGCGCTCGAACAACCCGTCGTTGCGATAGATGTCGAGGGCGGCGATGCCGGCCGCGCACGCAGCGGGGTGGCCCGAGTACGTGTAGCCGTGGAAGAACTCGATCGCCACTTCGGGCGATGCCGCCATGATCGTGTCGTGGATGCGCTCCGACACCGCGACCGCGCCCATCGGCTGCGCGGCATTGGTCAGGGCCTTGGCCATCGTGATGATGTCGGGCGTGACGCCGAAGCTCTGCGCGGCGAAGCACTGGCCGGTGCGGCCGAATCCGGTGATGACCTCGTCGAACACGAGCAGGATGCCGTGCTGGTCGCAGATCTCGCGCAGGCGCGCCAGGTAACCCTTGGGCGGCACGAGGCAGCCCGTGGATCCCGCGATCGGCTCGACGAAGACGGCGGCGATGTTTTCCGCGCCGTAGAGATTCACGAAGCGGACCAGATCCTCCGCGAGCTCGAGCCCGTGCTCGCCCTCACCGCGCGTCTTGCGGTTCTGCGGAAGGTGCGTGTGGCGCATGTGCGCGATGCCGGGCAGGGTCGGGCCGAAGCGGCGGCGGTTGTTGACGAGCCCCGCGAGCGAGAGTCCGCCGAAGTTGACGCCGTGGTAGGCGCGCTCGCGCGAGATGAACATGTTGCGTCCGCCCTGGCCGCGCGCCTGGTGATAGGCGAGCGCGATCTTCATCGCCGTATCCACGGACTCCGAGCCCGAGTTGGTGAAGAAGATGCGGTTCAAATCGCCGGGCGTGAGCTCGGACAGGCGCGTGGCGAGCTCGAACTGCTTCGGATGGCCACGCGTGAAGGGGGCCACGAAGTCGAGCTCCCGCAGCTGCGCGCTCACCGCATCGGCGATCTCGCGCCGCGCGTGCCCGGCGGCGCAGCAAAAGAGGCCGGACGCGCCGTCGATGATCCTGTCGCCGCGGTCGTTCCAGTAGTACATGCCCTCCGCGCGCACGACCATCTTGGGATCGTGCTTGAAGTCGCGATTCGGCGTGAACGGCATCCAGTATTCGTCGAGCGACAGCGACTGTGCTGCGGCGTTCCTGGTCATCGTGGCGTCGGCGTGGCCCATGGCGTCTCCGGGATCGAGAATGATCCGAGCGATACTACTCCAACGCAGCAGCTGGCCGCACCCGTGCGGGCCCACCGGATGGGACGGCGGCGATGTGGCGATGCCGGTCCCGGGATGACTTCTAGCGATCCATCTTGTCGCGGATCTTCTTCAGCGCGTCGATGAAGGCGTTGAGGCCGGACTTGTCGAAGCCTTCAGGCTCGGTTTCGAACTCGAGCAGCAGCCGCTTTCGGTCCGCCGACACGTGAAGGATCACGCCGCCGCAGCGGCCGAGGTCGACGGCCTTCCTGATCGGTTCCTTGCCTTCCTTCATGGATGCTCCCCGCGATGCGGCGTTTTGCGAGCGGAGGTTATACCGCAAACGGCGGGGGCGAGGTGTCACATTCGTCCCCACGGATTGTCACAATTCCGTCACGTTTCGACAGAGCGGCGCGCGAACGCGCCCGTCGGGGTGCGGGCGCCGCACCTCGCTGACACAGTGGCGAAGGGCGCTGTCATCGCGCTGTAACGGGATGCTTGCAGAATCTTCCCGTCACCCGATTCAACGCGAGGTAACGAACATGCAAACCACGATTCTAAAGACACTCGTCGCATCCACGGCGCTCGCCTTCGGACTGACCGTTCAGGCCGCCGACATCACCGGCGCGGGGGCGACCTTTCCGTATCCGATTTACGCGAAGTGGGCCGACGCCTACAAGAAGCAGACCGGCGTGGGCATGAACTACCAGTCGATCGGTTCCGGCGGCGGCATCGCCCAGATCAAGGCCAAGACCGTCGACTTCGGGGCGTCCGACATGCCGCTCAAGCCGGAAGATCTCCAGGCCGCGGGCCTCACGCAGTTCCCGGCGATCATCGGCGGCGTCGTGCCGGTGGTCAACCTCGAGGGCATCGCCCCCGGGGCGCTCAAGTTCACGGGTCCGGTGCTGGCCGACATCTACCTCGGCAAGGTCAAGACCTGGAACGACAAGGCGATCGCGGACCTCAACCCCGGCGTCAAGCTGCCTGCGGATCCCATCACGGTGGTGCGGCGCTCGGACGGATCGGGGACGACCTTCATCTGGACCGATTACCTCTCCAAGGTAAGCCCGGAGTGGAAGTCCAAGGTCGGCGCAAGCACCGCGGTCGCATGGCCTGAAGGGGTCGGCGGCAAGGGCAACGAGGGTGTCGCGGCGTACGTGCAGCGGATCAAGGGCTCGATCGGCTACGTCGAGTACGCCTACGCCAAGAAGAACAAGATGATCACGGGTGCGGTGCAGAACAAGGAGGGCCAGTTCGTGCAGGCCGACGACGACGCGTTTGCCGCGGCGGCGGCCTTCGCCGACTGGAAGAGCGCGCCGGGCTTCTACCAGATCCTGACCGACCAGCCGGGCAAGGCGAGCTGGCCGATCACCGGCGCCTCGTTCATCCTCATGCACACGAAGCAGGACAAGCCGGCCAATGCCGCGGAAGTTCTCAAGTTCTTCGACTGGGCCTACAAGAACGGCAAGGCCATGGCGGCCGAACTCGATTACGTGCCGATGCCCGACAGCGTGGTCAAGGTGGTTGCCGATTCCTGGAAGGCGCAGATCAAGGATGGCGCCGGCAAGCCGGTTTGGAACTGAACCACGGCGTCCTGCATCCTGAGCGCCCACGCAGGCGCGCTTCACTCCGGCCGCGAACGCGCGTTCGCGGCCGCCTTTGCACGAGGTGATAATGGGCGCTGATTCCGCATCCGCGAGCCTGCCCGGACCGATGAGCATCACCGCCGAAGCCCGCGTCGAGCGCCAGCCGACGCCGCCGTCCCAACGCCGCGCGGCCGCTCCCTGGCAGGACTGGCTGTTCGAGCACACGACGATGTTCTTCGCCGTGTTCGTGCTCGCGCTGCTGATGGGCATACTCCTCGCGCTGGGGTACGCCGCGATTCCCGCGATCGAGAAGTTCGGCTTCGGCTTTTTCACAACCAACGTGTGGAACCCGGTGACCAGCCAGTTCGGCGCGCTGGCGCCGATCTACGGGACACTGGTCACTTCAGCCATCGCGCTGGCCATCGGCGTGCCCGTGAGCTTCGGCATCGCGCTCTTTCTCACCGAGATGTGCCCGGCGTCGCTCAAGCGTCCTCTCGGCACCGCGGTGGAGCTGCTCGCGGCCATTCCCTCGATCATCTATGGCATGTGGGGCCTGTTCGTGTTCGCGCCGTTTTTTGGCGACTACGTCCAGCCGGCGCTGAAGAGCGCGCTGGGCGACTTGTGGATCCTCGGCCCCCTGTTCAAGGGGGCGCCCAATGGCATCGGCATGCTCTCGGCGGGCATCATCCTTTCGGTGATGGTCATCCCCTTCATCTCCTCGGTGATGCGCGACGTGTTCGAGATCGTGCCCCCCGTGCTCAAGGAGTCCGCGTACGGCATCGGATGCACGACGTGGGAAGTGGTGTGGAACGTCGTGCTGCCGTACACCAAGGTGGGCGTCATCGGGGGCATCATGCTGGGACTCGGCCGGGCGCTCGGCGAAACCATGGCGGTCACGTTCGTCATCGGCAACGCCTACAAGATCAGCGCGTCGCTGTTCGAGCCCGGCAACTCGATTGCCTCCGCGCTTGCCAACGAGTTCAATGAAGCGGCCGACCCCGTGCACCGGGCTTCGCTCATCGCGCTTGGCCTAGTGCTGTTCGTGCTCTCCTTCGTCGTGCTCGAGTTGTAGCGCATGCTGATCGCCC